>JAVFAP010000123.1:0-9083 GCA_034002445.1 bacterium
TTCGTACCTTGAAGCGGCGGGGCTTGAATCCCGTGGCCGAGGTCGTGAACGCTTTGAAAACCTGGATTGCCACCGGCACCCTCCCCCCATTCCCTGCCCCCACCGTTGCAGAAGGCTAAAAGGTTACGATCGTGCATTGATCCACGATCAAGTTGCCACTGCACTCGATAAGGCACTTCCAATAGCAAGACTGAAGGGTGAGCGTGCCTGAATTGACTTGAATGACGGACCCCCAAAAGACATGGGTGCGCAAGGTTTCGGGGAGGTAAAAATTGCAGAAGGTGACATTGGAATTGTTGATCTGAAGCATGGAATAACTATTTAATTGGTTGATGGCTGGTCCCCACACCATTCCTAACTCTACTCTTGTGGGTGCGATGAACGTCAAATCTTTGTTTTGAATAATTACTGGATTTCCCATGAAGCAGCCTGTTTCCGAATCAAAGTTTACGCAAGGAGCATCCTTGCAGAACGGCACATTGGCTTGATTCACTTGGATGATATCCCCACTCTCCGCCCGTTCAATGGCTTCTTCGATCGAGGGCGCGTCGCCTGGAATGGTCAGGATTTTGGCGTTGGGGAAAGGGGACTGGAGGAGCAGAATTGTGACGACGAGAAAAACAAGGGTTGTAGTGTGTGGACATGATTTGTCTCCCAACGAGAATCATTGAAAAGTAACCAACTGAATCACAATGAGTTTATGCCTGCAAGTCTCCGCGATGGATTGCCCCTCCATCCTTCATTGCCGCACGGTTGTGTTGCCTATTCTTGAGGCAGGATTTCAAATTGCACTGGATCAAACAAGCGGACGATATCCATTTTGCCTTTTTCTTCTTCGATCCATTGGGCGAATTGGGCGGCCATGCTTTGTTTGACGAGCATCTGTTTTATGTCATCGTGGGCTTCATCCAGGGTTTGATCGTGATCGGTGGCCCAGAGGAGGTGGAAGCCCATGGGCGTTTCCACCAGCCCGCTGACTTGCCCTACCTGCAAGGCGAAGGCGGACTGAAGAAAGGCCGCGGACCAGGGGCCGTCGCGGTCGATGAAGCCCAGATCTCCACCCCGCTTGGCTGTGGCGGTGTCTTCGGAATATTTCATCGCCAGACCCGGGAACGTTTTGGCTGGCGAATCGCCCAGCATGGTTTGAATGTTCTCCAGGCGCTGCTGGACCTGGCGCCGTGCTTCTTCGTCTGCATCCGCGGGCAGTGTCAGAAAGATCTGGCTGCAGCGCATCCGCTTGGGATAGCGGAATAGCGCGTTGTTTTTGTAGAAGAAATCCTCGATCTGCTTTTCGGTGGGCTCTTCGGCTTCGAAGGATTGCAGTTTGGCGGTTTGCAGTTTTTGCATCGCAATGTGGTATTTCAGGGTGTCTTTCAACTGCTCCTCACTGATTTTAAAGAATCCCATCAGGGTGTCGTACGACTGCTGTTCGGTGGTTTTGGCTTTGAAGGCTTGGAACTCTTGCTCCAGTTCTTCCGGCGTGGGCATGTAGCCTTGCACTTCGGCAGCGCTTTTGAGGGTGTAGGTGGTGATCAAGGTCTCATAGAGATTGGGCGCGATCTGGCGATACCGCTGCTGCCCTTCCTCGCTGGTGAGGCTGAGGCCGATCTTGCCGAGGGCCAGCTGGGCCAGGACATCCAGTTCCGCCTTGTGGACCGGTTTGTTGTTGAACATCAGAATGACAGGATCGCTGCTCTGCTTGGCGCAGGACAGCCCCCAGAAGGTTAGAACCCCCAAGAATAATAGAAAAGATACGCGCTTCATCCAGTTCATCCGCTTGTCTTTCTTCCTCTCTTCCTCATCCATTGGCATACTATCGGGTAGAATAGCCGTAACGGCTCGGGTGCGATTATACCCGAAGAATTCCCCAGGATGAATATGAATGGCTTTTGAAATCGTTGTTTTTCTCCCGACATATAACGAACGGGACAACCTGCCGGTCTTGGTGCGCCGCCTGTTTGGCCTGGGCCGAGATCTGTTTGTGCTGGTGGTGGATGACCACTCCCCGGATGGCACCGGGGCGGTGGCGGAGGCCTTGGCGGAAGAATTCGCGGGGCGGCTGCGCGTGATTCACCGGGAAGGGCCTCGGGGCCGGGGCACGGCGGGGATCGTGGGGCTGGCCGAGGCCGCGCGTATGGATTGCTGCCTGGTGGTGGAGATGGACGCGGACTGCTCGCACGACCCTGACGATCTGCCCCGCCTGCTCGAGGCAGCCGAAACGGCGGATCTGGTGATCGGCTCCCGCTATGTGGCTGGTGGGGAGGCGGAGGGCTTTGGCCTGCTGCGCACCCTCAACAGCCGGGTGGCGCGCGGGCTGACGGTGTGGATTCTGGGCTTGCACTACGCGGACCCGACCTCCGGCTACCGGGTCTACCGCAAAGAGATTCTCGCACGCCTGCCTTGGGACCGGATGGTTTCGGATGGACCGTCCATCGTGGAAGAAACCTTGTACTACATTCAACGGAACGGGGCGACGGTGACCGAGGTGCCGATCACGTACCGGGAACGGAAAATCGGCCGATCTAAAATCACCCCTGGGATTATTATTCAATGGATACGCAATCTGCTCCGCATTCGCCGGATGGCGCGGCAGGCGGTTTGACCGCCGCGTGGCTGCCGCGCGCCCTGACTGCCCTGGTTTTGGCGGGCGCGGCGTTCTGTGCGCTGGTTTTTATCACCCATGGCGTGCGGCTGGTCCTGTTCCCCTTCGATATCGATAACAGCGAAGGGGTCTTGCTTTACCAAGGGGTGCGTTTGGCTCAGGGCCAGTTTTTGTATTCCCCCCTGGATGCGTTTCCCTACCTGGTGGATAACTATCCCCCGGTTTACCCGCTTTTCTTGGCGGCGGTGTTTTGGCTGACGGGCCCCGTCTTCTGGTGGCCACGCCTGCTCTCTCTTGTCGCCACGCTGTTGACCGCCGTGCTTCTGGGCGCCTGGATTCGGCGCCGCACGGGGGAGTGGGCCGCCGCCTGGTTGGGCGGGCTGGCCTACCTGCTCTTTTATCATGTATATGACTGGGGCGCGCTGGGCCGGGTGGACGCGTTGGGCGTCCTCTTCGCGGTGAGCGGGCTGTGGGTGTTTGCGCGCTGGGGCCGGTGGCAAGGGGCGGTCCCCTTGTTCTTGCTGGCGCTGTTTACCCGACAGACATTGTTCGCGGCCCCACTGGCGGTTTTCTTCACCCTCTGGCAGGGGAAAGAGAACCACGGCGCGAGGGAAGCCGGCCCCGCCGTGGCATTGCGCTTTTTGCTGACTCTGGGCGTGCTGGGCGCGCTAGGGCTGGGTCTGCTGATGTTGGGCACGGGCGGGCGCGCCTGGAGCCACCTGGTGACCTACAACGCCAATACCTATCGCTGGTTCGATGTCTGGCTGTATACCCGGCATTGGTTCTGGCTGTACCCGCTATGGGGCTTGGTCCCGGTAGCGGTGCTGCTGACCCTGGGCCGCACCGGCAGTCCAGGGGAAAAAACGCGCGGGGGGCTGCTCTTTTGGTATACACTCTTGGCCCTGGGCGAAGCGCTGCTGTGCGGCAAGATTGGCTCCGCCCCCAATTACCTGCTCTCGCTGGTCTGCGCCACGGTGGTGGGCCTGGGTGATTTCCACACCCTGGCCCAGCGCGCCGGGGCGCGATGGCGGACAGGGATGAAATCGTTACCGCTGACCGGGTTTCTGCTGGCCTCGCTGGTTCAACTGTGGATCAATGGCAACTGGATGTGGCATATCGCCAAGGCGCCGAGCGAGCAAGAAAAATCCGCCGGCCTCTATGTGCAGCGAATTCTGCAAAACGAAACCCAACCGGTGCTGGCGGATTTGGCGGGGCTGCCGCTGCTGGCGGGGCATCCCCCTGTCTTCGAACCGTTTATCTGTTCGCAACTGGCGCGGGAAGGGGTGTGGGATCAGGAGGTTTTGATCTGCCGCATCGAGGCGACCGAGTTCGGCCTGGTCCTGCTGCGCTTCGACCTGGAACAGCCTTGGGATATCGAGCGATACACCCCTGAAATGATCACGGCTCTGCGGACCCAATACCGCTTGCAGCGGCGCATCGGGCCGTACTTTCTTTACAGCCCCAAAAACGGGCAAGGCATGTTGGATAGAACGGAAACGACACCATGAATGAGACGATAAACTTAGGAGCACGGGCATGAGGGACAATCGAAAATCGCATCTGCGGCGGGACCCCCATCATGGTGGCTGGGTCCTTTTACCCAATCAGCCGGAACGGGAGCAACTGCTGGCTCTCCCCCGGGAGCAGTGGCCGAAGGAATCGTTCGATTTATTATGCGATCCAGAAAAAGCCGGGGCGCACGTGATTTGGACAGTCAACGCCCAACTGCCCGATGGCCGCCACGAGACCGTACGCGTGATCGCGAATCAGTTCGCACTGTACCGGGTGGAGGGCAGTGAAGATCGGGAAGGCAAGGGGATGTATGACCTGATGCGCAATGTGGGCGCGCACGAGATCATCATCGAAAGCCGGCGCCATGAGGATACCCTGGTTTCGATGTCGCCCCATCAGTACGCGATTACCTTGCAAGCGATTCAAGAGCGCATCCGCGATTTGATCAACGATGTCCGGCTGAAGTCGTTCTCGGTTTTCCGGGAATGGGAGTGCCGGAACGGGGGCCAGCCCATGCACCCCCATTCCCAGCTGATCGCCAGTTCCATTATTCCATTGGGATTGAAGAATGAACTGGATTCCGCCTGGGAATATTATGACTACAAAGAACGCTGCCTCTTCTGCGATATGATCCAGCAGGAACTGGCGGATCAAGACCGGGTGGTGAAGGAGACCGAGGATTTCCTCTCGTACTGCCCGTTCGCCTCGCGCCATCCTTTCGAGGTGCATCTGTTCCCGCGCCGCCATGCCGCCTGGTTCTCGGAGGAACCGTTGAACCGGCTGCCCGGGCTGGCTGCCATGATCCGTGATGTCGCGGCCCGGCTGGAGCAGGCTATCCCCGGCTGGCGGGTGCTGATGGTGCTGCATACCGCGCCGCCGATGGAAAAACGGCACCGTCAATTGCACCGGGTGGGCCATTTTTATCATTGGCATATCGAGTTTCTGCCGATCGCGCCGGGCTTCTTGGATTGGTATGCGCGAACGGGCACCCATGTGGAATGCACCCCGCCAGAAGAAGCGGCGGCGTTTTTACGAAAATTGAAGGTGTCGTCTCCCTGGGCGTAAGAGAGGGATCGGCATGGGGGAAGACCAAGATCGAGACCTCCGTGGATCGCTGGGTAAAGAAACCATTGTATAGTCAATCCACAATTCTCTTGTTGAGAACTCTAGTAACCCTGGGTCTGACTTTTTTTCTTTTTTCGCTGCGGGAATTTTGCCCGGTTGGCGCGGATGGGTGGTATCTGGCGGAACTGGTGGCCACTGGTTCGGATGGATTCTTTTACCGTTCGCTGCTAACGGTAGAACTCCATCGCTGGGTGTATCGTGTGGTCCAGCCTTGGGGGCTGGATAGTTGGAACGCCATCGCGCTGAGTTCGGCCCTGGCGGGCGCGTTAGCCGTGCAAACGCTGTGGGCGCTGCGCCGGGATGGATGGTTTTTGGCGCTGAATATCGGCACCGGCGCGTTTTTGGTCTTTGTCGGCCATGTGGAAAACTATGCCTGGGTCAACACGTTCTTATTGCTGAGTTTCTACTATGCCAAAGCGTGGATCGAAGGCCGGTGGCGGGCTTGGCCGGTGGCGCTGTTTTATGTCTTGGCGTCTTTGGCGCACATGCTGGCGGTTTTTTATCTCCCCGCCTTCGTCTACCTCTTTTGGCGGAAGCGGGATTATCATCCATTGGAACTCGTCTTGCCGGCGCTGCTGTTTTCGCTGGTTCTCTCTTTGGCGCCGTTGTTCGGCACCCTGCTGGGGACGGATAACGGGCTGGAGCGCCTTGTCCCCTGGTTTACAACCTGGGCCAAGAACCACTATTTTACTTTCGCCTCGGCCGCGCATCTGAAGATGCTGGCCTACTTTCATCAACGGGCCGCTTACTTTGGATGTTTGTCGTTGCCGTTCCCGATCGCCGGTTTGGAGACGGTCTGGTATGATCCGGTGCTGTACCTGGGGGTGCCGCTGGAACTGCCGCTGCTAGTGTTTCTGCGCCGCCGCATCCAAGGCCTGTATCTGCGCTTTTTGCTGGTTGCTTCGCTCTGCGGGCTGGCGTGGACGACAATTTGGCACCCCGATTGGGGCCCGATGGATTGGGATCTCTTTAGCCAGTTCGCGATCCCACTTCATCTTCTGCTGGGATTGGTGCTTCGGCCGGAAACCCGGGTATCTGAATGACTATAATTGAATGAGGAAACGCTATGAGTTCATTGCATGGACAACGCATCATCATCACCCGCCAGGCTGAGGAGCAGGACGAAGCCGCTCGTCTGGTGCGGGAGGCGGGGGGGAGCCCCATCGCTTGCCCGGTTCTCTCGATCCGCTGGCCCAACCATACCGCGCCATTGGACCACGCCATCCGGCATGTGACCGAGTTTGACTGGCTCTTTTTCACCAGCGGCAACAGTGTGCGTTTTTTTTGGAACCGCTTTGGGATTGTGGGCGTGCCCCGCGCCGAGGCGGCCCGCTGCCGCATCGCGGTCATCGGCACGGCGACCGAGGCCGCGCTGGAAGCCTATGGCCGCCAGGCGGATTTTGTCGCGGCGGAAGCGACCGGGGACGCGTTTATCGAGGAGTTTGGTTTGCTTTATCCGGTCAGCGGGGTTTCATTTTTACTTCCTTTGTCGCACATCGCCCGCACCACCATTGCCGATACCCTCAAGATCTGGGGGGCGCGAGTGAAGCAGGTGGTCACCTACTGTAACGAACCGGTCGAAGCGTTACCGGCAGATGTCGTCGATATGTTGCAGAAAGGGGAAGGGGACTGGGTTCTGTTCACAAGTTCATCCACCGTGAATTATTTCCTCAGTTTGTTACCCCCATCGCTGCGGTCCGTTTCTTACTTCAAAGCCGCGTCCATTGGTCCCAAAACCAGCGAGACCTTGCGCAAGCATGGGATCGAGCCCGCGGCCGAAACGATGGATCATACCCTGCCCGGCCTCTTGGAGGCAATCGCCAACGCCTATACGTAACAGGCTAGGGATTGAAACACGTTGACGATGAAAGGGCGCGCGGGACGCGCCCTTTGCATTCCCAGGGGCAGGGTCTTGCGGATTGGATCCCACGTGTCTGAGAAGCGACACAAGGTAGGGTGTCCTGTTTTGACGCAAAACGTGTCAAATTGATATGAGCCAGCGGGGTGCCGAATTTCATCAGGTGTTGTTTCATTGTTGTACAGAGGGTGTTCCATAATGGGGATGGTTTCATATATGGGATGTAGACAATTTCGCTTGGTTATGTGGTAAATGCAGTATTATCAGGGGTATGTAAATGTTGGCATGGTTCTTGTATATAATCAGAGGGCAAGAAATGAAAAATGAGGACCAACGTTTTTCAGAATGAAACAAGAAGGCGCCGCAAGGTGGAAAGGAGCAACATGATGTCGGTTTTTACAATCGATCATAAAAAGGAATCTCGGAACAACGCATATGCGTTGATGGCGTCCCATCGTGAAGAACGGCCCAGAAGGCTGGCCTTAAAGCCGGAAGTGAATACCCGTTGGTCCCCGCAAATCAGTATCTTCGAAACCAATGATATGTTTATCATCGAAGCGCTGGTTCCGGGTGTTGACCCGTCCCGCATCTCGATCACGATCGAGGGCCGTACCGTAGTCTTTAGCGGGGAACGAGGGATCACCGAGGATAAAGCCCATCCCGGGATGGTTGGCCAACGGGGCAACCGCCGGTTTCTTCGCAAAGTGAAGTTACCTTTGACCGTGGATGTTCGTAAGATGAGAATTGATTACAAAGACGGGCTCTATCTGATTTCGACGCCGAAAATCAGCTGGCGTGCCGCTTAAATAAATCACAACGTCTCCTCGTAACAATCTGTCCTTTTCGTCCTGGTCGAAACCCCCATTTTAGGATGGTTCCCAAGAATCTCACGTGGTGTAGACTCTGACACGAAAATTCATTACCTCCTTCCCGGGGCGTAGAGAAACTTCTACGCCTCCTTTTTTTGCTCCAACCAGACAATCCACCCGGTATCGCCACTGGTTATCTCTCCGATATTATTGCGGGGCTCAATTGGGTGGCGGACAGATCGGGAACGATCGAAGTGGTTAACATGAGTTTGGGGGGCAATGCGTTAGCAGGTCCTACCAAGCAGCGATCCGGGGTTGTGTCGACAAAGGCATCGTCGTGGTTGTCGCCGCGGGGAACGAGTCCCGTGATGTGTATGGCCCGGATGATACCTTTGCGTCGTTCAGTAACTACAGTGGGTTTGCTGTAACTACCAATCTCGTGAGTTTATCAGGCAAGGCGATCGATTTGATTCTGCCGGGCGTTGCGATCCTCTCCACGGTTCCTGGGAAGTATGGGACCCAGCCAGGCCAAGGAAAAAAACAGGGCCGCCGTAACGATCATGATCGGCACCATCGCGAACGTGGGATCCGCCGTGGGATTCAGAAACTCCGTGCCGGTTCTTCGATCCAGGCAGTGAAGGATCTTTCCATCCGGGCTGATGTGCAACTGAACGAATGAATTTTCTATCGTCATGGCGCCAGGCTCAGCCTGAGCCGCATTTGTGCTAACCCAGCAAGTTAGTAAAAGAAGGCAGAATTGGAATCGGAACGACAACATAATTTCCTCCTGATCAGTGTTTGCCTTCCATCATTCAAGTCAGATCAGATTTCGTCATGATATCCAGATTCTGCGTGACGCGGATGAAGTACGGGTTGCGGGACGAGTTGAGTCTGACGGTGGAGGGGAGAAGATTGGTGTAGGAGTAGGAATTTGAAGGGATGGGCTAACACAATGACCCATCCCTTCTGGATTTATCCCCGGAATGCAGTGGCGTTATCAATGTCAATATTACAAGGGCGCATTTTTTCTCCAGGTTCAGAACAATTATAGACGCCCCGGCAAAAAGTTAGCCAATAAAATCAATAAAATAATTGCAGAAACGAGATGGGGCGAGTTGTTTACGGAGAAGGTAGAGATATAATAAGTCAATAGAAATCAGACAGTAAGGATATGCAA
>JAVFAP010000124.1:0-2388 GCA_034002445.1 bacterium
GCTGCTGGGGATCAGATCGGCGGGATACCCGGCTTGCCAGAGTGCATCGGCGACCGCCATCCCGACATCATTGTATCCCGGCCCAGCCCAGTTCATGGCGCTGGCGTGGCCGAAGATTACCGCCACAGGACAATCCAAGGGAGTTTTCTGAATGAAGTTCAGCAGGCGGACGCGGCTTTGTGCGCGGGCCAACTCGCCGCGCAGCAGTTCCTTCACGCTTTCGATCCGGGAGATATCGCGGGGGTAGAGAGGGTGATAGTTGATCCGTCCCCCCGCAAGGGCATGCTGCCATATACTGGCCTCGTAGTTCGGTTTCTCGCTGGAATAATACATATTGTGCCAAACAGGGCTGCCCCATTTTTTGGTAAGGGCCGTGCGCGCGGCGAAGGGCGTGGTCTCATCGGTCTGAGCCCAATCCCGCTTGGCCGCCCACCAATCGAGCCCATTCTTCATCATCTCGCGGGCATCTGGGTAGGGCCACCAGGTGGGATGGGTAGCCACCAGGGTCTGGGGACCAAAAACCTCTTTCACCGCCTCGTAAAAATCAGTCTCGCATTCCACATTACGCTTCCAGACTAAGTGGGTGTAGTAATTGATAACCGCCTGCCGGGTTTCCTCCATCCCCTGAAAGGCCTTGCTCATCAGCAGGCAATCCGCCAGCAGGTCTCGCCCGCCGCTGCACTGGGCATAGGCGACCGCCATCGCCAATGAATACCAAAACTGATCCTTGGCGGGATTGCCATCAAAGCAGGGCGGGAACCCCCATTCATCCTTACAAGCGCCCGCGAAGGGGGCATCCGCATACTGGCGGAGCAGTTCGCGCTGAAACGCAAGCAAGTGGGGCGCAAACACATCCGCGGCCAGATGGGTGAACAGCACCATCACGCATGCCGTCCGCCCCGCCTGATTCTGCTCGGAGGGGATGGAAACCTTCACCGCTTCGGGGCTGGCGCTAAGCACCTCGCAAGCGCTGGTTATATCGCACAGCGAGTGGGGATCGATCCCCGTCGGTGTCATAATATACGAAACCACCCGCACCACCTCGCCCCGCAAAGCGATATACGGTGTGGTATTGCCGGTGTAGTGATCATTCAGTTCCCTGCTGCGGATTTCAGCAGTCTGGGCGCCTTCGCCAGACAGGGACATTTCGTGGAGCAGTAGCATTTGCTGCAATTCATCGGGGTACCGTGCCTGGAAAGCACGACGCGCCAGGCGCACGTCCAAATCCATCACCACTTCAATCCCCCGCTCGCGCGCATAGACCGCCGCCGCTTTCAGTTGCTGATGGACCTCCGCATCCAATAGTTCCCGGCGCGGAACCCGCAGGCTGGCTGTCAAATAGCCATAGGACGAGTGGGTCGCGACCAGGTCGACAAACTCGCGGTATCCTTCGGGCTCAAAATCGGTCTCGGACCAAAACCAGCATCCCAATTCGGGAATGGCCTCGGGGGGAAGGCGGTGCGAGAGCGTATCCGCAGTTTGCGCACAGGCAAGGCAGGGAATCAGCCCCATGCTTGCCAATCCAATCAGGAGGGAGAAAACAGGAAGAAGGCTCATCATTCGATCCGAGAGTTTTATTTTATGGTTCTCGCCCTCTTCCTGCGTCAAGCCGAGTAGTACAGCAATTGCCGGAGAGATGCGACCCACGGTCTTATTAGAGCACGATTCAAACGGAGGGCATAGGGGGGGGCCCCCGCCCAGGATTCTATACCCGGGAGGGGGGATTCCATGCAATTATTGGTTTGGGGAGGGCTTAGGTTTGCGGAATGCTACATAGAGCACGGGCAGGACGACCAGCGTCAAGACGGTTGAGGTGATCACACCGCCCACAACCACCGTGGCGAGGGGGCGCTGCACTTCCGCCCCCACTCCGGTGGAAATCGCCATCGGGATGAACCCGGCGGCGTCGGTGATGGCAGTCGCCAGCACGGGGCGTAAGCGCTGCTGCGCGGCCTGCAAGACGGCTTCGCCTACCTCGCAGCCATCACGCAGAAACGACTGGATCGCGCTGACCAGCACCTGGCCGTTCAGCACCGCGATGCCGCTCAGGGCGATGAAGCCAATCGCCGCGCTGACGCTGAAAGGGATATCCCGCAGCCACAGGGCAAACACTCCGCCCAGCGCGGCGAAGGGAATACCGGTGTAGATGATCAGCACATCCCGCCAATCCTTCAGGCTAAAATACAGCAAGAGAAAAATCAGCATCAGGGTGGCAGGGACGACAATCATAAAACGCTGTTTGGAGCGCTCCAGATTCTCGAACTGCCCACCCCAGTTGATGACATACCCTTCCGGCAGCGGTACTTGATCGTGTAGGGCCTGCCGCGCTTCCTCTACAAACGAGGCCACATCCCGTCCCCGCACGTTGCACTGCACCTTGGCCAGGCG
>JAVFAP010000124.1:2488-9073 GCA_034002445.1 bacterium
ACGTAGCGGATTTCATCCGGAAACCGGGAAAGGAGCTGCTGCTCGAGTTTCAGGTTGGATGCAATCGCCTGCTGAATATCGATCCCCGCCAGCCGCACCACGTTGATCACGATCGCACCTTCGCTGAGTTGGGGAATAAATTCGCCCCCCAGTTGCCCTGCCATCACCCCCGACAAAAGCACAAGGATGATCACCGCGTACAGCAACACCATCTTCCCTTGGATCGCCACCCGCAGACACCAGCCATAGGTTCCATGCAAGGCGCGGTCAAACCAACCCTGTTTGTTCGAATACAACCGAGGCAAGAAATAATAAGAAAGGATGGGGGATAAAAACACCGCGATCAAGAGACCGCCGATCAGGGCAAAGATAAAGGTCCAGGCCATGGGACGGAACATTTTGCCTTCCACCCCTTCCAGGGTCAGGATGGGCAAGAATACCAGGATGATAATGATCATTCCAAAGAGGATGGGGCGGATCACATCCTGAGTCGATGAGATGATCTCGGCCAGCCGCTCCAGGGGGGTGAGCCGCCGCCCCAGCGCGGCCTGCCGCTGCGCCAGTTTGCGCATATTGTGCTCGGTCACCACCACCGATCCATCCACAAGGATGCCAAAATCGATCGCGCCCAGACTCAGTAAACTGGCGGCGATGGATAGCCGGAACATGCCCAGCACAGCGAAAATCATGGCGATGGGGATGGCGATAGCCACCAGAATGCCCGCCCGGATATTCCCCAGCAGGGCAAAGAGAACCAGTACCACCAAGATCGCACCCGCGGCGAGGTTGTGCTGCACGGTGTGGATGACCTCATGAACCAGGGTGGTTCGGTCATAAACCACCTCGACTTTCACATCCTCGGGGAGCGCCTCTTGAACCACCTGCAATCGTTCCCGCAGACCGCGCGCCACATCTCCGCTGTTTTCACCCATCAGCATGAAGCCAAGGCCCAAAATTACTTCGCCCTGGCCTTGGGCCGTTACCGCCCCGCGCCGGATCTCATGACCGATGGAGACTTGCGCGACATCCTTCACCCGAACCGGCGTCCCGTTGAAGGATTGGATCACAATATTTTCGATCTCCTCGATCGACTCCAACCTCCCCAAGCCGTGGACCAGGGTCGACTCGCCCGCATTGCTGATCTGCCCACCGCCGACATTCTTGTTATTGGCCAGGAGGGTTTCATGTACTTGGTCGAAGGTCATGCGGTATTTCACCAACGCCTCAGGAGAAACGATGACATGGTACTGCCGTTCCAGCCCACCCCAGGCATTGATTTCCGCCACTCCGGGCGCTTTGCTGAGTTCGGGTTTGATGATCCAATCCTGAATCACCCGCAGCGAGTCCAGGCTGCGCTCTGGATCGGTGGATTGGACCGTAAAGTGAAAAACCTCCCCCAATCCAGTTGAGATGGGCCCCAGTTCCGGGCGGCCGATGCCCTCGGGCAAATCGACCCCCGCCAGCCGCTCCATGATGAACTGACGGGCGTCATAGACCGATGTAGAATCTGAAAATGTCGCGACCACCTGGGACAGGCCAAATTTGGAAAGGGAGCGCACCTCTTCCAGCCCAGGGATACCAGCCACGGCCAGTTCGACATTCAACGTAACCTGAGTCTCGATCTCCAGGGGATTTAAAGAGGGCGCGACGGTGTTGATCTGCACCTGCACTGGCGTGGTATCCGGGAAGGCGTCGATCGGCAAGCGCGGCAAGACAAGCAGCCCCACGCCCACAATCAAGCCAAAAATCAGCAGAACCGCCAAGCGGTTCTGCATTGTCAGAGAAACCATACGATGTAGCATATCGCCCCCCTCAATCGTGCGCGCAGCCCGCGCCGAACTGCGATTTGAGCAACTCTGATTTCAGCACAAAACTGTTGGCGACCACCACCGCGTCGTTGGGCTGTAAGCCCTGGACAATCTCCACCCGCCCGGCGGCCTGATTGCCGGTTTCCACTCGGCGCAGTTCAAAGAGATCGTCTTCCTGTTTTACAAACACAAAGGGCATGGCGTTGACTTGCTGGATCGCATCCTTGGCGACGATCAATTGCGAAGGCCTCGATTCCCCTTGGATACGCACCGTGCCAAACATGCGCTCTTTCAAGCGGTGCCCTGGATTTTTGACTTCCGCCCGTGCCTTGATCATGCGGGTGGTGGGATCGATCTGGGGCAGGATCCAGGTCAGCGTTCCCTGAACCTCCACGCTTGGCAAGGAAGAAAAGGCCGCCTGGACCACCATCCCCGTTTCAATCCCCGCCACCTGGCTTTCGGGAATGGATAACTCCAGCCACATCGTATCCAGATTGACGATCTCAAAGACCGGATCGCCGGGGTTGACGGCTTCTCCCAGAACCGCCCGTTTGTCCAGTACGGTACCATCAAAGGGAGCCCTGATTTTCAGGGTGGAGGCGCTGCTGCGCTCCGTCCGCACCGCCTGGATTTCCCCATCCGACAAGCCGAAGTTCAGCAGTTGCTGCCGGGTGGTTCGAACCTCCGTTTGGGCGGCCTGGTAATCGGCCTCGGCCTGTTGGACATCTTGTTTGGCGGTGATTTGTTTTTCGGCCAGGGCTTTCTCGCGGTTGTATGTCAGCCGCATCAGCTGCTCTTGATCCAGAGCCTTGAGATAATCGCTCTTGGACTTGGCAATCTCGTTCGACGCGACCTCCACCAGCACTTGGCCTTTTTTCACCGTATCGCCCTGGTTGACCAAGGTTCGTACGATCACCCCCCCGGCCAGGGGAGAAATCCGGGCATAGTGGTTTTGATCGAACTGCACTTCGCAAATATAGTGCTGATTCGAATCCACCATCCCCAC
Source organism: bacterium (assembly GCA_034002445.1). Classification (GTDB taxonomy): domain Bacteria; phylum Hinthialibacterota; class Hinthialibacteria; order Hinthialibacterales; family Hinthialibacteraceae; genus JAVFAP01. Next base: position 5,303 of record JAVFAP010000124.1, read on the forward strand.
AACGGGGCTTTGCGTTTGCACTCCCGCTTTTTGGCCCGATGCCGCCGCTGGCAGCCGGACATACGAATGCTCGCCCGGTTTTAAAAACGCGGCCAGTTGGGGCTGGCAGATGCCGCACTCCATCTCTTCCACGCGGTGGGTGGAACAATAGAGCACACTAGGTGCTCCTTCTTCCCCTACTGATTCACCATGGTCATGGTCGGCATGCAGGTCTTGATCGAGAGCATCATGAACGACAGCCTCGTGGTCGTGCCCGGCATGATCCTCCTCTTCCTGCTCCGCAGGCTCATCGTGCTCGGCGTGATCATGATCGTGAGTTTCCTGGGTAGCGAGAGATGCGGCCGATTTGTCACGCGCGATTTCCGGGTGGCAAAGGACACATTCGTCTTCATACACCCCGTGCTCGCGACACCAGAGCCGGTTGGGATCACGTTCCGCAGGGGGAGTCGCGGGGGCACCAGCCACCTGGACCTCCGCGGCGTGGCTATGCCCCGCATGATCATGACCAGAATGATCTTCGGTACTGATTTCTTGGGTTGAAGAGGCAATGGTTAAATAGCCATACACCGCGCCGATTGTGATCACGGTAAACGCAACGAGGTTCAGTAGAATTTTCATTGGACGGTCTCCTCTAGAGTCTGGGTTTGTAAAATGGGGTAGGCGGCGGTGAGGAATTGAATCTCATTGACGGCGTTCTGCACCGCGAGAGCCGCCGCGATGTGTTGTTCTTTGGCTTCAAAATAGGCACGCTGCGCGTCCAGCACATTGAGATAGGGGAATTTCCCTTGGCGATACCCTTCCTGCGTAGACTCAAGAGTTTGCTCAGTCAGAGGCAGGATCGCGGTTTCGAACTGCCGCACCTCTGTATACGCCTGGCGCAGAGAGTGGCGGGCGATCTGCAAAGCCTGCTGTAGTTTCTGCATTTCAGCTTCTTGCTGCTGGGCCGCTTGCTCCACAGCCGCCTCGGTCGCGCGGATCGCCCCCTGGTTTTTATCGCGGGTAGGGAATGGGATCGAGATCCCGGCGACAAAGGCGGCGTCATCCGCATCCGCCAGGTAACGAATCCCGCCGCTCAAAGTGATATCCGGGCGGGCTTTGGCTCGTTCCAAGGCCAGGCGCGCCTGCTCGGCTTCAATCTGAGCCTGGGCTTGAGCCAGTTGGGGATGGGTCGCGGGAATCACGACCGAGGCTAAAGAGGAATCCACGAGGGAAAAATCATACAGATTCCCTTCAATGGCAGAAAACGTGGGGCTTGTTTCCGCCCAATGCTGGGCGAGTTGCAGCCGGGCCTTTTCGGTTTCTCCCTGGGCGCGGCGCAAATCGGCCTCGGTGCGCGAGACCATGATTTGTGCCCGCTTGGCTTCCAGGGGCGATTCTCTTCCCGCATCCACACTTGCGAGAAGGGTTTGGTGAATTTCCTGGCTGAGGGTATGGAACGAAGCCTGAATGGTCTCTTGCGCCAAGGCAGCCAGAAGGTCGGTGTAGGCGGTACTGACCGCATAAAGAACCTGCAAACGAGCGGTGGCATACGCCTGGCTCACCCCGTCTTTCTCGCGTTCCGCGATTGCCTGGCGTTTCTGACGCTTCTGGGCGGTTTCGATGGTTTGACTCAGGCCGACGGTTGTTTCCAGCCCATCCACGCCTTGCAGTTCCCCCGTGCCCAGAAAGTTTTCCATTTCGAGTTCGAATTCGGGATTGAGACCCAATCCCGCCTGCTCGATCCAGCCGTCCTGAGCTCGCAACACCGCCGGGAATGTCCGCAGTTCAGGGCTTCGCTGCAGGGCCAGCGCCTGACAGGCAGGCAAGGTGAGGCTGGGTTGCGCCGAGACCGAAACCCCAACGCCGAGTAAAATGAATAAAATTGGATAGAGGTGTTTCATTATGGTATCCTTCCACCACGAATCAGAATAATAAACGTTGGTGTATATCAATGATTTAAGGACGGGATCAGGAACGAAGAGAATCCCCAATCGGGACAGCGTCCCGAGGCTCATTCAATTCGCAATGGACAGACGGATCCTGATCCCCTACAGGGAAAGGTGTGGGAAGAGAAATCAAATTATTAGTTGGATCGTTGTGAGATGGGTTAAAACAGGAGGGGGTAAAGTGTGAAAAGGACCGCGAATAACAAAATTCCGCACCGCGAGGATCGGTAAAACCGCTTCTGGGACTAGAGCCGCATGCTCGAGATGGGCCAGGAGATTGGAGGCCGGTTTTGCGTCGGATGATTTTTCAAAACTGAGCGGAATATCCCAACAGGGTAATTCAGGGCTTACAGGGAGAAATGAATGGCGTCCGGCGGGCGCGGAGAGTTCGGTATGAGCGCAGCAAATTTCTCCGGCGATTTTCGATTCCACAGCCACATGCCCCTCATCGCCCCAACACAACACGAGGTTGGAAACGGGGTTGAGGAGTCCAATGTAGCCAATAAGAAACCAAATCACGACCTTTTTCATAATGAGATCATTGTATTTTAATATTCCTTCCGGTCAAGACAGTTTCTATGCGATGCGAGAAATCCGATCTTCCCTCGCCACTTCCCGGATGAATCGGGAACCTTTCGCCCCCAACAACCGACAATAGAAAAGTAATCCAATCCTCATTTACATCCGAAAGGAGAATGGTCTATGAAACGTTTTGTGAACGTCGTTCTGGTTCTCTGTGTCTTGGGTTTGGTCATGGTGGTGGAAACATCAGCGCAACAGCGGGCAGGTGGTAACTTTCGCGGGCAAACAGCAGAAATTCTCTGCGATTTCCTGGTGCTGAGCCCGGACAAAGCAGAAAAAGTGGTTGCCGCGTATGATGAAGTCCGCCAACAAATCCGGGAAGAAATGGGGAGCAACCGCCCTGATTTTCAAAGCATGAGTGAGGACCAACGCCGCGAATACTTTGAAAAATCGCAAAAAGATACCGCCGCCAAAATGAAAGAGGCGTGCAAGGATCTGCTGAGCGAGAAAGAACTGGAGGCGCTGGAACCCTTGATGGCTCGCCGGGCCTTTATGCCGGATGCCGAAATGCGAGGTCTGCGGCAGATTGACCTGAAAGAAGAACAACTGGCGAAATTACAGCCGCTGGCGATCGAATTAGGCAAAAAAGTGGTTTCGGGGATGCGCTTCTTTGGCGCCCAAACCGACACGGCAGAACGCGAAAAAGCCCAAAAAGCCTATGATGAAGCGAAAGCCGAGTTTGTAGGGAAAGCCAAGGAAATTCTTTCCGCCGAACAAAACACCGCATGGGAAGAAAAATCGAAAGCCGCCCAAAAAGAAATTGATGAAATGCAAGAACGGATGCGGAGTATGCGTCGTCAGAATTAATGCATACTCCATTCCTCTCCCAATGAATACACGGGATAGCCATGCTTCAGGCTATCCCGTCTTTTTTCTACAGGAATCCTTCCAAACCCAACAGGGGGCAGAATCTTACTTTTTGAACATGGTTTGCAATACCCAAACAAGGGCTAAACGGCTTGGCTCAGATCTTCCAGGGTGTTGGGGCTGGGTACGGGAATCTTGAGATTCGTGTCTACCGTTTTCTCTTCTTTTTGAATCAACGTGGGTGTGGAGACTACCGGATCGGCTATCTTCTTCTCAGGAGACAGGAGTGCTTGCTCTAACTGCGTGATCAGTTCCCTCCCCGTCTTTAACCCGAAGTTCCCCCAGAAAAATTAATGCATCCAATTGATTTATCTGATTTTAGAGGCGATTTCAAATGCAGCGTTACTGGGTACAGTCGTTCATGGACTAATCCCTAACAGGCCGAAAACGTGTTTCT
>JAVFAP010000125.1:0-9007 GCA_034002445.1 bacterium
CAATCTGTATGATTACCTGGCGCATAATCCGCTGCCTCAGGTGGAGTGCCCGCGCGAGGGGTATGAAATATTCCGCTACCTGCTTTGCCAGGCGACCGCCGCCCGGCGCAAGCGGCTGCTGGAAGCGGTGGCGCGCTGGGGGCTGGCGCTGTATGGCAATTGGCGGGACAGCGTCTCGTATAACTCGTCCTTGCGGGAGGGCCTCAAGGGTCCGCTGCCCATCGAAGAAGAGCCTTCCCTCTTCGCGCAGGGTGGGATTTTCATCAATATCCATTCCGTAGGCCATGTGACCGGCCCCAACATGCGCTTTTTCAACGTTCCGGGGATGGGCGGCTTTCTGCTTTCGGATGGCCAGTTTGGGGACTATCTGCGGGATGGGCAAGAGATGGTTTCGTTCCATAGTGAAAAAGAACTGGTGGAAAAAGTGGCCTACTATCTTCAGCATCCTGCCGAAATGGATGAAATCCGCCACAACGGCCACGCCCGCGTCTGCCAGGACTGGACCTACAGCCGATGGCTGGATGAAGTGTTCGCGGCGGTGAAGGGGGGATCGGTGAGTTCTTTGTCTGGGAAGTGAGATCGATGTGGTTCATGCTAGGACGATAAAAAAAAGGTGCACAGGGCACCTTTTTCTTTGAGGGTGTTGCATTTATGAAATCCCTGGGAGATGAGCCCTGTCGTCCGACACGGCGAAGAATGCCCTTGCGTGAAGGGGTCTTCAAACAGAACAGTCTATCCCATAGAGTGGAACGGACCTCCGGTTAGGCGATCAGATCCACTTTATGTTCGCTTTTGGGTTTTTCTTTTTTTTCTTGCTCCTGCTCCTTTTTGGGATGAGCGAAACGCGAATACCCGGCAGGCGCGTTATCCTTGCCCTCATACTGGCTGGCATGTTCCACTTGTGTGGATTGAGGGACCGGGAGATGGTAGAAATCTATGCCAATTCGATCATACGAGCCAAACATGGTTCCTTCTCCTTGCACCCGTTCTCTTTACCAGTATCGGCAAACATCGGTTTTTCCTTAAGAGCAAAGAGGAGCGGCGGATTGTTTCCGCGGAAGGCGAAGGAGAGCGGCCCTGGTAGAGAAAACCAGCGGCTGTGATAAACTAATCTGGTTTCGTGATCCAAAACCATGATCTAAGTAGAGAAGGGAAAGAGGCTTATGAAAGTTGTCGCTTTCAACGGAAGCGCGCGCAAGGATGGAAACACGGCGCTGATGCTCAACACGGTCCTGCAGGAACTCAACCAGGAGGGGATCGAAACCGAACAGGTGCAGTTGGCTGGGGAACCGGTGCGGGGTTGTTTGGCCTGCTACCAGTGTTTTCAACGCAAGAATCTGCAATGCTCCAACAAGACGGATCTCGTCAACCACTGCATCGAGAAGATGGTGGCGGCGGATGGGATTTTGTTGGGATCGCCGACCTATTTCGCGGATGTCACGGCGGAACTGAAGGCGTTGATTGACCGGGCGGGCTTGGTTTGCCGAGCGAATGACGATCCCCTCCGACGCAAGGTGGGGGCGGCGGTGGTGGTGGCCCGACGCGGCGGGGAGATTCATGCCTTTGACACCATGAATCATTTTTTTCAGATCAGCCAGATGATCATTCCCGGTTCGATCTATTGGAATATGGGTTTCGGGCGGGAAATCGGGGAGGTCAGTCAGGATGAAGAGGGGATGCGAACCATGAAAATCCTAGGGCAAAACATGGCCTGGTTGCTAAAGAAAATTAATGCTTGACTCAGGTTGAAAGAGAGGGAGGGCCCCTTTCCAGGCACCGAGGGGCCCCCTGGCAAGAAGACAAAAAAATGATGAGTGAAGAACAGTGGGGACTATCTCACTCATCCATAGGAGAAAAGGAGAACGAAACGGTGTTGAGGAGGAACCTCTTGGCCATCCCCTCTGGGAGGGCCAAGAGACCTCTGTTCGTCTCGATTTTCTATTATACCCGTTTTTTCGAAAACGGAATCTTTTTTTCGATTCATCCATTCATTCGGAGCAAGAGCACGGTCGCCATGGCCAGCAGCCCGTCCTGGGCGGAAAAAAGGACGTTCTCTGTCCGGGTGGCCTTGATGCTGAGATCCTCTTCATCCACCGCGAGAACCGGGGCCAGGGTGCGGCGCATTTTGCGGATATGGGGCGCGAGTTTGGGGGCTTCGGTCACTACGGTGCAATCCAGATTGCTCACCCGGTAGCCCGCATCATGGACCAGAACCATGGCCGCGCGCAGCAGTTCCATGCTGTTCACATCCTTGTAGCGGGGATCGGTATCGGGGAAATGCTGGCCGATATCACCCAACGCCAGGGCGCCGAAGAGGGCGTCGATGATGGCGTGAATCAGCGCGTCCGCGTCCGAATGGCCCAAGAGGCCCATTTCGTAAGGGATTTCCACTCCTCCCAAAACAAAGCGGCGGCCTTCCGCCCATTGATGCAAGTCAAATCCGGTCCCAATTCGCATGGGTTGCTTCATGGTTCAAATTCCTTTTAAAATGGGGTTTGAAATTGCGTGATCCGCCTGATTGTATTAAACTCCATTTTTGGCTGGATCACAGGGTTTTTGGGATGGCAGGGCTCACTTTGTGCTTCTGTTCCAATACAATGTACCCGGCAACGCCAGTATAATCTCCTAACTCCATCACGATGGGATAGCAGACCATGGAACAATGCGCATACGGCCAAGGGGCCAAAATCCACCGCAAGCAGGTTCATCTAACCGTCCATCCGTCCTTGCTTGTTCAAGAACCCTACTTTGCGGTGACGGTTCACCGCTTTGACCACCAAACCCCACTGCGAATCAGTCTGTACCATGGCGCCAAAGAGTTGATATCCCGCCATTCCATCATGTGTGCCGGACCGCTGTGCACACAGATTCTTTCGATTCCCGAAACGGCCGAAGGCAAGGTTTTGGTGATTTTGGAGCAAGAGAAAGGCGGCTACTGGGCTCCCCTGGCGGAGGAATCGGTGTTGGTGCTTCCCCGGTTCCACGAGCGGATTGCCACCGCCATGCGGCGAGCGGAAGCCGTGGAAGCTGAGGCTCAAAAGCACAAAGACCCTCTTTTACGGCAAACGGCGTGGGCAGTGCTGGCCTATGCGGAAGATTTGCTGGAGCGGGTAAAATTCGGGGATGTCCGCAGTTCGTTCATTTTACACCAAAAGCTTGTCTCGCTGGAAAACAAGGTCAAAAAGATCGAGGCGGGCAAGGATCCCTACGCGGATGTGCGGGGATATCAGTTGCGGGGGTATCGATCTGATCTCAATGGGGAGATCCAACTTTATTCTCTTTATGTACCCAAGCAGTATGAACCAGGCAAGCGCTGGCCGCTGGCTGTGATGTTGCATGGCGCGTGGTCCAACCACCATCTGGCCATGCGCCGGGTGATGGGCAAGTCCAACGCGCCGGGCGAGAATGACGCCAACGCCAAGCGTACCATGCCATCCCTGCCGGATGTGCCGTACTTTGTGGTTTGCCCCAATGGCTTCGAAACCATGTCGTATGAGGGGTTTGCCGAGGAGGATGTCTGGCGGGTGATGCGGGAGGTGGAGGCGGCGTTTCCGATTGATCCGGACCGGGTGTACATGACTGGCCTGTCCATGGGAGGCAGCGGGACCGCGAAACTGGCGTTCCGCCATCCCGACCGGTTCGCGGCAATCGCGACGGTGTGCGGATTCTTCGATCCGCTCATTACCAACCCCGATTTTTTCAAAAAGCCCCGGTTCGCGCGGCGGCTGGAAGATATGGCGGCCCCCTATCCCCTCTCGGACAACATCCTCCACGTACCCATCAAACTGTGTCATGGGGATGCGGACCCGATTGTTCCGGTGGAGACCTCCGAAAAGTTACATAACCGCATCAGTAAGATCGGGTATCATTCCGAACTGGAAATTTACCCCGGTGTGGAGCACAACGCCTGGGATTATGCTTACAAAGACGCCCGTATCTTCGAGTGGTTTTCCCAGTTTACCCGGGTCAAGGAACCGCGTACCATCGCGTTCAAATGCATGGATTCCCACGGGGCGGGCGCCTACTGGCTGCATATCGATGAACTAAAGGAAATCCGTCGTTTCGGTACCGTGAAAATCCATGCCGAAGCGGATGGGGTGCAGGTGGAGAGCAAGAATGTCCAGCGCCTGACCCTCACGGTGCCGTCCCATTTTTATCCCCATGGCGCCTTAGTTCCCATCTGCATTAACAAGCAAGAGGTGTTTCGCGGGGTGTTGGATGGCTCCCCCTTGGCGTTTGCCGCGGATGGGCAAGCGTGGGCCGCGACAAATCAGCCCTATCAACCCCGCCTGCTGCCTGGGAAGAGCGGGCTCTACTCGGTATTTGATGACCGCCAGATCTTTGTCCATGAGGATAGCCGGGATGAACGGATCGCGGCGGAAGCGCGGAAACTGGCGGTGCAGCGTTCGGTATCCTGGGCCTGGGCGGATGTCCGCTGGGATGTGTTGCCCGAATCCAAACTCACGCCCGCGCATCATGCCGATTACAACGTGATTCTGTTCGCGACCACCCAGTCGCCCTTTTTGCAAACCTTCGCCGGGGCGTTGCCATTCCAGATGGCGGAGGGAGGGATCACTTTTGCGGACCGCTGGATCGAGCCAGACCAAGCCCTGACCTTGATCTATCCCAATCCCGCCAATCCAAGCCGCTACATTCTCCTCAATATCGCCTGCACCCTGGAGGGTCTCAAGGGGCTGCGTCCCTTCTCCATCCAGCGCCGGTCCTTGCTCTTGGAATGTGAGGGAGACTTTGGAATCTGGTCGAAAGAGGGGAAAATGCTGTGGGGCGGGCTGTTTGACAAGCATTGGCAGGTGGAAACCAAAACCGTGGAAGAGTACCAATCCAATGAACCACAAAGGGATGATCATGATGACGCAACCTAATACTTTTTTTTCTGGGAGTTCTTTATTATGCCGTGCCAAGGGATGGGGCGTCTGCCTGCTTTTCCCCTTGGTGCTGGCGGCCTGTGGGGCCCATTCCCCCAATGTACTGGCGGATCGCTATAAAAGCATTCATATCTCAGTGTTCAAGAACGAAACCTTGGAGTTTGCGGTCGAGGAACGCCTGACCAGGGACATGATTCAAACCTTCGAGCGCGATGGCCGTCTGCGGGTTGTTCCCAAATCCAGGGCGGATCTGGAGATGGATGTGCGCATTACCAAGGTTGATCTCTCCCCGATCGCGTTTTCGGATTTGGACCGGGCGATTGGCTATAATATGAATATTACGATCGAGGCTGATATTACCGACAATTCCACGGGGGAGATGATCATGGAGGGAAAGCCATTTTCCGCGTTTGGCACCTTTTTGTTGAACAACAGCCCGACAAATACCAATACCCAGAATGTGTCCATCAACCTGGCCGACCAGGTCCGCAGTTATCTGCTGGAGGGCTGGTGAGAGCGGCAAATCCATGAGTCATGAGCGGATTTTTCTATTCAGCGGAACGGACTCGTTTCAGAAGGAGTCGACTCTCCAGGCGGCGGGAAAGCACTATTACGGAAAAGAGCCATTTGAAATCAAGAAGTTTATCGCCAAGTCCGATCCCATCGGGGCGCTGCTGGAAGAATTGATGTCCTTCTCTCTTTTTGGAGATGCCAAAGTTGTCGTCTTCGATGGCTGTGATGCCATCCCCAAAAAAGAACTGGACCCTTTGATCGAGTTTCTCAAAGCCCCGCGCGGTGATACGCCCTTCTTTTTATTTGCGGACGACCCTAAAAAAGTCCCCAAGGCGCTTCTGGATACCCTCCCTAAGACGCAGGTCAAACCGCTGGGGAAAACCACGCCGGCGAAGATTCGCGAACTGGTCACCCAGCGTTGTGAGAAGCAGCGTGTCCGCTTTTCTGCCGCTGCGATGAAGTATTTTATGGATGCCTGTGGGGATAGCGCCGAGACCGCCCTGCGCGAATTGACGAAAATTCTGCTTTGGGCGGGGGAAGGCAAGGAAATTCAAGAAGAAGACTGCCGTTTTTTGATCCAGACCGAGCACGAAAAAGATGTCTGGAGTGTGACCCGCGCGGTGGCGGAAAAAAACGCTGATGCCACGCTGACCGCGATTCATGAACTCTTGACCCACGGCGAGTCACCGGTGCAGATTCTCTTTTTGCTGGGGCAAAGTTTCCATACCATGTACCATTGCAAGACATTGGAAGAAGAACGTATACCTCAAGCCCAATGGCCGCAGCGAACGGGGCTTTCGGGTTATCGCCTAACCAAGAACCGGGAGCAAAGCCGGGGCTTTACCCTTAGCCATCTGCGGAAAGGGATTCGGGCAATCCGCCAGGCGGACGAGGATGTCAAAGGGGGCAAATCCGATCCCATGCTGGTGGTGGAGCGCTTGGGGATCGATCTCTGCCGGCCATAAACTTTTTAGAAAATATGACACGGGCCCGGTTTTGGACTATTGTTTTGTATGGAAAGGTGTCTCTTTCCCTTTTAAATCCCATACAAGACCAACTATCATAAAGTCTTACTTAGAATTTCGGTCCATACCCTTGAAAAATAGGAGATTTTTAATGAAACGTTCGATTTGCATGTCCTTTGCCCTCTCTTTGGCGATTCTGGGTTTCAGCACCTTGTGGGCTCCCCAAGCGGTTCTGGCCCAGGCCAAGGGGTGGTGTGAAGAAAAGACCTTGGTCCGCGCCACCACCCTCAGCGACCGGGTCTCGATGCCGGCGGTAGCCGCCCAGGATGACGCGGTCTATATTGCCTATCGCCAGCACAATATAAAAGTCAAGATTTCTCGCGACCGCGGCAAGACGTGGGATAACCCTATCGATCTGGGGCCGACCATGCGGGTCTGTGGTGATCCCGCCATTACGATCTCGGATGGCAATCTGATTGTGATCTGGCCCGCCCGGGTGACCGTGGGCGAGACTTCCCCCTATCAATTGTTCCTCTGTGAAAGTATTGATCAAGGCAAAACCTGGTCCAAACCTAAAAAATTGACCCAAAACCGGGATGATGCGTTGCAGCCCCGGGTACTTACCATCCAAGGCAAGATTCTCCTGCTGTGGCTGGAAACGCCCTTGCAAGAAACCCTCGGCCAGATTTCTGGCGGCAAGGGCATCGATTTATCGGTTGCCAGTCCGGATGAGTTGTTTCGGCTGTCCACAGGGGGCCGGAATGTTCTTGAAAATCAGCAAAAACGGATGCGTTCCACCATTTATGTTTCATCTATCGACAGCAAAACCTCTACCATGACCGCGCCTGTGCGCTTGGATGAAATTTTCTCGGAATGGCTGCCCTACATTTTTACCATTTATGGACCGTATAACGGCGGTCTTTACGTTACCGTAAACCGGAACCTGGATATCCGTACCTATGAATCCAAGGATGGTGGACTTAACTGGGGGCCCTTCTTCCAGGATCGCGAGTACTTTGATCCGCGCACGGTGATGGATCTCAAAATAATCGACAACCAGCGCGTCGCCTCCTGGATCGCGCGGGCGCCGTTTACAGCGATCCCGGTGAATTTCCGCATCGGGGATGATATCCGATCCACCCAACTTTCCGCGCCGCACAATGTCCGCGCGCTGCCTCGCTACGCGTTCAGCGATAATGTCTATCATGTGGTCTGGGAAGCCGGGCAAGAAAACGACAGTTGGCTGACCTATATCCGCACGGATGACGTGTCTCCCACCTCCACCATCGTCGCGCCCACCTCTCCGGAACTGACTGGTATTGAAGGCACCTTTGCCTGGAAGGGGGATGATAACATTTCTTCTCCTGACCGGCTGCGTTATTCCTATTCATATGATGATTCGCAAACTTGGTCCACCTTCGATTCCGCGACTTCAGCCACAATCAAGACGCCGAAGGATGGTGAGTATGTGTTCCGGGTTCGGGCTGAGGATGTCGCCGGGAACATTCAAAAGGAACTGGCCGAATTTGCGTTCAATACGTTTAAATCCGCCCCGGATACCGAAATAACCCAGACGCCCCCGGCTTCGGAGGAACTGAACACCCGCGAGGTGGAGATTTCGTTCACCGGGACCGATAACAACGACCAGCCTAGCCAGCTCCATTACTCGGTGAAAGTGGATGATGCCAGCTGGACCGATTTCTTCTCGGATCAATCCTACCGTTTCACCAACTTGTCCAATGGCTCGCACACCTTCGCGGTCCGGGCGCGGGATACCCGGAATAATATCGACTCTACCCCCGCGACCTGCGAAGTCTCGATCAAGGTTGGCTTGGACCTGGTACTGGATGTCACTCCCGAAGCGAATACCAACGCGGAATCGGTCTCGTTTGCCTGGACTGGCAAGGATGACAAAGGCCAACCCGTGGCACTGACCTATTTCTACCAGCTGGATAAAGATCCCGCCAAAAAATTGGATACCAATAAGGTGGATTTGGCCGGTTTGGCTGAAGGGCGTCATACATTTGTGGTGTGGGGCGAGGATGGATCGGGTGATCAAACCCCGAAAGTTTCGTACCGCTGGTCCATCGACCGTACTCCACCCGATACCACCGCGTCGTTCCAAAAACGCTTTGTCGGGAGTAATTTTCCGGTTTTGGCGTTGGCGGGAAAAGACCCGGAATTGGAAGACGGTACGCCCTCCAGCACACCCACCAAGTTTGAGTACAGTGTGGAAGAAGGGGTGTGGGTTCCCTTTACCTGCAACGCGCCGACCTGGAATTTTGAAAAATCGGCCTCGCTTATCTCTCTCGGCTACGTGGTTAAAATCCGGGCCATCGACTTTGCCGGAAATACCGATCAAAGCCCGGCGGTGGTTGATCTGCGGATTTGGGTTACGCACCCCATTTATTTCTACAGTGTAACCGCGGTTCTGGCGATTGTGCTTCTGTTCCTGTTGAAGATGCTGCTGGGAAAACTGAGAACACCCAAGCGGAGCAAATCGTCTTTGGAAGCCAGCACGGCTGCGACCATGTCGGGTTTTGAGGAAGAAAAATCCTCGTTTGATTTTGGATCCTCGATGGATGATGATGATGGATTCTAGTTCATTTATGACGACGATGAGGACGAAGAGGACAAGAAAAA
>JAVFAP010000126.1:0-8986 GCA_034002445.1 bacterium
GAAGGGTAAGATCATAACGCCGCCAGTGGGTAGGGGATCGAAACGCCGATAGGCGTGGAACTCACCACTGCTTGCATATCACATTTTGCGAATTGTATCCCTTTATGCACGGATTGGTGGGCTACGATCGCTTTGCGCCCACCTTCTAATTACTACACTTGCAATCTCCGGTCACACCTTCCTATTGCATTTCTTAAATTATAACAACATATTTCCAAAATCCCACAATGGGCTGGACAGAGAACGAGGTTCGCCAGCGGTGAAGCAGGCAAACCTCGAGGAGTTGTTGCAGAGACGAACAGGGCAGACAGTTAGATCAGGCCCATGGCTCGCATATTTTTGTAGCTGATCTCGATACTTTCCATGGGATCGCGGAGGCTGGAATCCTGCTCCACGATGCAGTAGCGCGCGCCGATTTCCTGGGCGGCCTTGTTGATGTCCTGCCAATCCAGGTTGCCTTCGCCCACTTCGGCAAAGCGCTGCTTGCCTTCGTGCATCATCATGTCTTTGTAGTGGATGCAGTAACAGCGGCCGAACATGGCCCGGACCCACGAGGCGGGCGAGGCGCCGCCGGCCTGGACCCAGTACGTATCCACTTCGAATTTCACCAGTTTGGGATCCGTGTTGCGGCGCAGAATTTCTTCGCCACAAATGCCGTTATAGCGGTGGAACTCGAAATCATGGTTATGGTAGCCGTAGAGAACGCCTTCGGTTTGCATGTTGGCGCCAGCTGTATTGCAATCCTCGGCGAACTTTTTAAAACCCTCTTCCGTACGGGGGTATTCATTGGGCATCCAGCTGCAAACCAGATGGGAGCAACCCAGTTTTTTGTACGTATCGGCTTCCTTGGCAGGCTCGTTGAGCATGGCACCAAAATTGGCATGGGCGGAAACTACATTGAGCCCGTTATCCTTGGTGACTTTCGCCCAGTCATCGACACTCAGAGGCCCCAGGCCCGCGAGTTCAATATTACGGTACCCAATCTGGCTCACCCGTTCCAACGCTTTGATGGTATCCTCGGGGGTTTTCATGGCATCCCGGATGGTATAGAGGATCAGGCCGATCTGGGTATTGGGCTGGGTGCCCATCGCCGCGCAGCATTGGGCCGTCGCGGATTGAACAGAATTGATGGTAACGGCCGCAGCCGCCCCGCTCAACAAAAAGTTACGGCGTTTCATATCGTGTCATCTCCATTCACAGTTAGGTTAGAGGTTTAGGTTATCCTACACCATCCCCCAGCGAAAGGAAAGACTCTTTCCCTGCCCCGAAGAGAACGGACCCGAACTTTATTCCCCGGATTAAAAGGTGGTTTGCACAATCAATTCTTTGCGGTATTGATTGAGAATATCGGATTTGGAGACAGTACCCAAAAAAGTCTTCTTATGATCCAGCACCGGGACGATCTCGGTATCGGTTTTTTCGAACAGATCCATCACATGGAGCAGGCTGTCATGGGGCGAAATGGCATAATCCACACCTTCGATAATTTCCTCCACCAAGACCGCGTCATACAGTTCCGGGCTGAGCAAGTAAGGCCGGGCATGGGCAACAAACACCAGGCCGTGGTATTTCCCAGATTTGGGATCGATCACGGGATAGTAGTCCTGGTCATTGATCTTGATCAGATCGACAAATTCGCGCAGGCGCATATCGGGTGCGATGTGCTGATGGCTTTCCACCAAGATATCCCGCACCGAAATATCGGCCAGGATACGGGCATCGGTACGGGGCCGCAACAGTTGGCCCCGTTCCAGCAGTTCCCGATAGTAGATCGATGCTTTGATCAGTTTACGGGAAATACTGGTCGCCAACACAGCCACACAAATAAGGGGCAGGATCGCCTCATAGCCACCGGTGATCTCCACAATCAAGAAGATGCCGGTCAAGGGGGCGTGCAGAACCGCGCTGATCGTGCCCGCCATCCCCAAGAGGGCAAAACAGCCGCCATTCACCCAGCCCGCGTCCGGCCACAGGGCCATCAGCATTTGCCAGTACAATAAGCCAGAGAAACAACCCAACACCAGGGAGGGGGCGAAAACGCCCCCGGCACTGCCGGTCCCCAGAGTAAGAGAAGTCGCGAGAATTTTCAGACCGATGAGCAGCATCATCAAAACGAGAGGCTGTTGGTACTGGTTCTCGATGATTTTCCGGATGGTCTCGTACCCTTCGCCCAAGATATCTGGGAAAAAGAAACCCAACATCCCAACACACAACCCACCGGCGACACCGCGAATATATAAATTGGAGAACAAGACAGCCGCTTTTTTTTCAATAAATGACATCACCCGGACAAAAACAAATGCCACCACGCTAACTAAAAAAGCAAGCCCAACGCTGGCCACGATATCCAAGGTGTCAATCTGATAACTCCAGTGCTCGAAGGGAATTTGATTTCCATACCAAATGCGGCTGATCTGCGTCGCCACCACCGACGAAACCGCGATCGGCAGCAGGTTGACCGAGGCCCATTCACCCAGAACCACCTCGATCGAGAAAATGATCCCCGCCAGGGGCGCGTTGAATATGGCTGAGATGGCGGCCGCGATTCCGCACCCCACCATGGCCACACGCTGGCGCTCGTTCAGGCAAAAGAGGCGCGCGATATTGGAGCCAATGGACGAACCACTGACCACCACCGGCGCCTCAGGCCCAGCCGATCCGCCAAAGGCGATGGTGCACAGGCAGCCGATCAGGTGAGAGATCGCGGAGCGCAGATGGAGAAGCCCCCCTTGGCGTGAAACACTGTAAATCACCACCGGCACGGCATGGATGCGAGTCTCACGGAACACCGCCGTCATAAAAAAGATGGAGAGCAAGGCCCCGATCGCGGGGAAAAAAATCAGGACCCAGGGATTGGTAATGGCAGAAAAAAGATGCGCGAAAAAATGGATGGAATGGTTGAGTGCGACAGAAGCCAGCCCGCCACAAATACCGACTGGAATCCCCAACACGATCAGAAAAGTATGTTCATCGAACCAGTTGACTGGATTCCAACGAGAAATGAATTCTTTTACCCAGTTACCCATTGTTCCTGCGGGAGAAATCCCTTACCGCCTCCCTATCTGATCTTGAATCGCCTGAACCCGGTTACAAAGCGATTCGAGATCGGGGATCTCATGGAGAAAGGCCAAAAATTGTTTTTCGCGCAAACAAAAACTCAATTGCGCCAACAGTTTAAGGTGCTGTTGGGTGGAAGGCGCCAGCATCAGAAATAAGACAAAAACCGGTTCTTGATCGATGGCGCCGAAATCCACAGGTTCATTTAAAAAACAGGTCGCCACCATGGGGACCTGGATGGATTCTTTCAAAGGATGCCGAGGGTGCGGGACCGCGATCCCCTGCCCCAGGCCCGTGGACGCGAGGCTTTCGCGTTCTTGTAATTTTCGGATCAACAGTTCGTTATCCACATCATCCGGCAGAGAGATCACCTGCACGGCTTGTTCCAGCACTTCCACATTGGAACAGCCAGGGATACCGCTATAAACCCCTCCAGCGAAGAGGGCTTGAATCAAATCGACCGATTTGGAGGCGGTTTTGTTCTCGCCCTCCAACCAGGCCAGATTCTTGCTGGTCGCCCACGCCCGTAATTCTCCCTTGTCAAACAGCGTCCGGCCATAGCCTTGGCGGCATGGCACGCCCCCCTGTCGAATCCAGCGTTCCAGTGCATGCTGCGAGATGCCCAATAATCGGGCCGCTTGCGGAATTTCAATTAAGTTGGAAGAAGAACGGGAAAACAGCATCAAAAAACAAATCTCATTCTTTCGTCAGAATGCGGCCCAACCTTGAACCAGCCCTATTCACAGTATTTCTTTATCAATTCGACGAACAGAACCTTCCCCAGACCCACCGGCACGATCCGTTGATATCATATCATGCCTTGCCTGGGTTGCCCATTTTATTCTATTCGGCAAAATAAAAGGGGGAACCAACAAGGCGGGAAATGCTCCGGATTTTTTGATTTTTTGCCTTGCGGGCATCAATCATTCAGCAGGTAGAGAATGACATCGATCGAAACGAATGGAAGGACTTGGATTGCGTCATACCCCTGGTTTTGAAGAGCGTCCGCCATGGGGGTATAATCCGGAGCCTGGCGGAATTTCACCATCCACAACCGCTCACCTTCTGGAAGCGAAAACAGGGGTTTGGTGGATTCCCGTGTTTCTTCGCCCTGGGTATAAAAAGCCTCTTCATAGGTCTGAGGAAATCCATAAATGGGATTCACAAGCGCTTCTTGGGCCGCATAATAATCAACCCCCAAACCGCTGATGTAGTTCCAATAGCATACCGGATCGCGGGGCTTGCTTTGCTCCGCGATGGCCCGTATCGCGCCCCGCCAATCTTCTTTTTTAAAATGAATCTGCTCGGTGTAGAGGCTCAAGCCAGTAAGCCCCAGGCAGAACCCTGCCGCCAGATGCATCACTCCATTTTTCCATCCCTTGTGCCGCGGAGTAAGACACGCCGCATAGACCAAGCCACCCCCCAGCAGACAGGGAGTCATGGTACGCAAGGCAAAGACCGGGACCATCACAAAACTGATCCCGATCGAGAGAATAAAAAAAGCCAGGAGCGGAAAAATGGCCAGCCACAACACCCGGCGCTCCCGCCGCCAGAGGATGCCGAATCCAACCAGCCACAGCAGGGCAAAAGGCACGTAGGTATGGTGCTCGATAGGGATATAAGAGATGGAAACCGAGAGACCACGGGAAAGCAGGTACTGCACGGAAGGCATTTCGGTATAGACCAGAGAACGGAGTATCTCCAAACCCATCGCCCCATCGGGAGCAGGCTGCCAAAAGCCGCTCTCCACCTTCATCCTAGAATGAAAAAACAATAGGCCCAGCCACGGCAGCCCGGTAAGAAACACCAGTCCAGCCGTCTTCGCCCATGCGATCGACAAGCGAGGACGTGGAAGGAGAAAGAACAGGGTGAGGAGCGCATGGACCAGCACAAAAAGAGTCCCCATCACATGGGTCGCCATCAGGCAAAAAGCCACCGCGATGTAGCTGCCTCGGTTGCGCCAAGAGGGGCGTTTACTAAAACGCCATGCCGCCCAGAACATGAGCACCGCCCCCAGGACCAGAAACACATACTGCCGCGCTTCTTGACTGTATCGAACATGGAGGGGATTCAGCACCAAGAACAGGCTGGCATACAAGGCCGCCCTGCTCCCACCCCATTCCTTGACAAAGCCATACAGGGGGATCACGGTCATGCTGGCCGCAATGACAGAGAGAAAACGGATCCAGGCATCGCTCTGCCCGAAGCGCATCCAGATTTTTAACAGAAGAAAGTAAAATGGCGGGTGATCGAAATACTGGGGAAAGAGAAAATAATCAAAGAGGGAGAAGCGAGTTAAAAAAACCGAGTGAATCTCATCCGTCCATAAACTCAAGCGATCCAACCCCACCCAGCGCACCCCCCAGGCCAGCAGAACGAGACCCACCAGAGCAATGCGATCGTTGCGGTTTAGCGCCATCCCGGTCCCCCCTTAGGTCAATCCAGAATTGAAATCCATGGCGGCACCGATCATGGCGCAGATTTCTTCTAAATAAGCCTGGTCGGTTTCATCAAAAGCGGCGGGGAGATCGGAATCAATATCGAGCACGGCAACCAGCATTCCCTTGCAAAACACAGGCACCACGATCTCGGATTGAGTAGTGGAGGAACAGGCGATGTGGCCCGGAAACTGACGTACATCCGGTACGCATTGCGTTTTCCCCGTGCGGGCCGCGGCGCCGCAAACGCCTTTCTCGAATGGAATCCGCAAACAGCCATGCCCGCCTTGGTAGGGGCCGATCTTCAGAAGGTTTGGCTCGGTCACCCGGTAAAAGCCGGTCCAATGAAAATACGGAAACGCATGATGCAATTCACAGGAGACCGTCGTCATGATCGCGATCGCATCGGTTTCGCCTTGAATCAGGGCCTCGATATGATGGATCGTGTCTTGATAATGTAGGGTTTTGGCATCCATGGTTTTCCCCATAAAAAACAGAGAAGCCCCCGAAGACTGGTCCCCGGGGGATTGCTAACCGTTGAATGAGAGAAGAACAACCGCTACCGCTTAGTTGGTAACGATTTCTTCAATTTTAATGCGGGTGAAGGGCTGGCGATGGCCGTTTTTTCGCCGGTAGTCTTTGCGTTTTTTGAACTTGAAGACAATCACCTTTTTCGCTTTGTCGTGGGCCAACACTTTGGCTTTTACCGAAGACCCTGCAACCAACGGAGTGCCGACTTGCACCTGATCATCGTTGCGAACCAAAAGAACTTCATCCAAACTGACGGTTTCGCCGACTTCCGCGTTCAATTTTTCAATGGTAATAATATCTCCCGGGGCGACCTGGACTTGTTTTCCCCCAGTTTTAACGATGGCGTACATTGATCTTTCCTCCGATGGAACGTGTTTATCACTTAGTTTAAAGTAGGCAAAGCCAGTTTCGTTACCAGGTTTCGCGAGGATTCCCTGTTGTCCCGGTGAAAAAAACATATAGAGAAGGCTTTGAATCCAGAACGATTAGTATACGCCCTTTTTTGGAAAGCGCAATCCATAGAAACAGGATTTTGCCTTCGCCAAGGCTCCCTTTTCCGCCGCTCTGCTTCTATCATTACCGCACATGAACCTTTTAACCATCCATAAAACCTTGTCAGAAGACGTGGCCCGGCTCTCGTTCGCGGAACCGGTCCACTATGTGTACAATCCCTTGGACTATGCCTGGGCCCCACTTGCGGAGTACTTGATCCGCTATGGGAAGGGCAAGAAGGCCGTCTTGTTCGTGGGAATGAATCCTGGCCCCTTTGGCATGGCCCAAACCGGCATCCCCTTTGGCGATTGCACCATGGTGCGCGAATGGCTGCAGATCGCCAAACCAGTCGGCCACCCCCAGCGAGAGCATCCCAAACGGCCCATCCTCGGCCTGGACTGCCCTCGACGGGAAGTCAGCGGCACCCGCCTCTGGGGCTGGGCAAAAGAACGGTGGGGAACACCGGAGCGGTTTTTTACCCCCTGCTTTGTCTATAATTTTTGCCCGCTTATTTTTCTAGAAGAATCGGGCCGCAACCGCACCCCGGATAAATTGCCCGTTTTGGAAAAACAACCTCTGCTAGAGGTTTGTAACCAGGCCTTACGCCGAATCGTGGAAACTCTCGCCCCTGCCTATGTCATGGGGGTGGGTGGATTCGCAGAGAATCAGGCCACAGAAGCCCTCGCAGGGCTGGATCACCTCACCATCGGGCGCATTCCTCACCCCAGCCCCGCCAATCCCGCCGCCAACAGAGGCTGGGCACAGGCAACGGAAGCGGCGTTGCGGGACCAAGGCTTGGATCGCTTATTGGGCCTATCCGCCTAGCGTCCACCAAAAACAAGGATTGGAGCCTCACTCCGTTTCATACTGCGTGGGGGATGAACCCGCCGCGATAATGCTGCACGCCTGTACGACGTTGAGGTTTAGTTCATCCGCTTTCCGCAGCACCGCCTCGTCTTCTGTCCCTGGATTCAAAAAGATGGTCTCGGCTCCCTTTTCGGCAATTGCGTCCAAAACAGCCAAGGTGCGGCGTGGGGGCAGGTAGACACTGATGGCGTCCAAGGCAGCCGGGACATCGCGGATATCCTTGAAGCAAGGAATGCCTTCGATCTCTTCTTCATTCGGATTAACCGGGTAGACGGTGAAGCCGCGGTCGCGCCAGGCGCGGACAGCGATGTTTCCATATTTTTTGCGGTGATTGGATGCGCCAACCACGGCGATGGTTTTATTGGACATAACAACCTCGTGTAGATAGAAATATCAACGGCGAATGCCGAGGGAATGCTGTTGCCAGGATGGGAAGATGGTCCAATCCAGGGTATCCACCCCTTCGGGTAAGCGGATCAGGCGCTCGGCCAGGTCCGCGACGAGATCGGGGGACAGATACGGAACTTCCGGCCCATGGGGCCGACCCGCATTGTCAAAGAAATGGGTTTCCACCATGCCAGGCGCGATGACATGGACATGGATATGGTGCTCGTTCAGTTCCTTGGCCAGTGAAAACGCGAATCCATTCAACGCCCATTTGGTGGCAAAGTAGAGGGAATGGCCGTGGCGGTAATATTTCGAGGCGATGGAAGAGAGAAAAATGATTTTCCCGCTCTGATTCTGGATCATGGATGGGATCGCGCGACGGGCGCACAAGAACGCCCCGCGCATATTGACAGAGAAGGTTTGGTCGAATTGGGCTTCGGTCAATTCGGTTAAATCCCCATACCCAGAGACGCCGCAACTGGGGATCAGGATATGCGCAGGGCCGAACATCGTCTCGGTTTGGGTAAACCAGCGTTCGACCTCTTCTTCGTTGGAGACATCAGCCGAGGTTGCCATCACCGCGATGCCTTGCGCTTGCAGCGTTTTTTGGGCTTGAGCCAGCGCTTCCGCACCACGGGCGCAGAGACTGATTCGCGCCCCTTGCTTGCCCAGCCGTTCGGCGATCGCCAAACCAATCCCCTTACTGCCGCCGCTGATCATCACCACTTGGTTCTGGATAGAGTCCATGGTCATCGTCCTCAATATTTTTTACGCTGGTAGGTTGTGGTATAGTTCAGATCGGGAACTTGCGCATGAGCCGGCAAGCGGCATAGAAATTCAATGCAATTCGCAATCTCCTCTGGAGCGATCCAATCGATCTCGGGGTTGGTCGGTCGGCTATCCGCGTCAAAGAGATGGGTATCCACATAGCCAGGGCGGAGGGTATGGCACTTGATCCCATATTCGCACAGTTCGCGCGCGAACGAGCCCGTCATGCCGTCCAAGCCCCATTTCGTCGAGGCATAACAAGCGTTTCCGGGAGGTGAAATCAGGGCGGCGGTGGAAGAAATATAGATCAGAATGCCTTGCTTCTGTGCCATCATCGCGGGAAGGACCGCCTTGGTAACCAGAAACGGCCCCTTGATATTGACTGCGTATTGCAAATCCCAATCCGCCACCGTGAGTTCATGGATTTTACCGGAACGCATCACACC
>JAVFAP010000127.1:0-8926 GCA_034002445.1 bacterium
ACCTGTATGTCCCAATCGTCGGCAACGCATTGATTATGCTGACATTAGATCACAATGTAGGGGATCAGTTCGCTGCCCCTCTGCATTCTCAGTATTTCGAAAATTCGTAATATTTTGTATTTAGTAAGGAAAAAAGCCGTTTTTTTGGTCAACGCCTCTTCTCTTTCCACTTAGAAGGTATATATATTAAGAACATGTTTTATAAACTAATATAAACATTGTTCTTTTTTCCAAATTTTAGGTATAATACAATTTATTATACTTTCTTTATGAATACCAACTTGAATGGAAAGAGTTTAATATGAAGAGAGAACGTCCTACCAGAATGGAAATCCTGGCTCTTCTGAAAAAACATGGACGAATGACTTCTCGCCATGTGGGAGAGGAAATGGGAGTAACCCCGATGGGTGCGCGGCAGCACCTGACCGCCATGGAAAAAGATGGCTTGGTTACCTCTGAATTCGTCCGTCAGAAAGCCGGCCGCCCCGCGTTGTATTTTCGCTTAACCGAAGCAGCCGATTCGTATTTTCCCCAGAATTATGCGCCACTGGCGCTCAATATCCTAAAAAGCCTGGAAGAGATCGATGGCCGGAGCAAGATCAAGGATATCTTCCAGTTTCGGCAAAACAAACTGGCCGAAAAATATACTGTGTTAATGAATGGGGACAATACCCGCGAGCGCGTGATCAAACTCGTCAAGATGCGGGATGAAGATGGCTACATGGCCGAAATGAAGGAAACCGACGAAGATTTCCTGATTATCGAGCACAATTGTCCCATCAACTGTATCGCGCAAGAATACCCCGAAGTCTGCTCACAAGAGTTGGATTTATTCACAAAACTTCTGAACAAACCCGTGCATAGGGAATCGCACCAGATATGCGGAAAACACTGTTGCGTGTATAAAATTCCCAAGAAGTGAGATCAATCCAACAGGCCCACTCGATACGAGAGCACATCCTGGGGAGTTCCCATGGGATTTAACCACAAGAAGGGTTGGTTCTGTTCTTCGGTCCCCTTGGATAAGGCGAATTGAAGAAGAACCCCCTTCTGAGGGCCGTCTGGTCTGGCCATAACCGCTTTCCACGGGATGGCCATTTCAAGGCTCCACCCACTCTCATCCATCGCCATGGCATGGGTCCACGCCTGATCTTCCAAGGGGAGGGAGGCGGAGGATTCTAAAGCCAACTCAAGCAGATGCTGCTGTTCAAAGCGCCATGCCGGCTGACTTTGCATGTCTCTCTCTTGCGCCGTGACCTGTAAGGAAAAATAGGTCACGTTGGTGTAATCCCGGCCAGGGCAAAGAGAGAGGGTGAAAAGAACAGGGTCCAGAGGCCCTTTGCCCCGCAGCGCGACATACAGAGCCGACTCCTCTGCGGCAAACCAGACCGAAGCCTCCCAGCTGGAAGCCTGGATTTCAGCCGGAGCGGCAAGCGCGTACGCCTGCCCCTCCTGCCATACCGCCTCGTCAAGATGCCCATCCACCACAATCGGCGCAGAGGGATGCCCGATCCGCACCGCGCTCTCAGGGATTTCATTTTTCAACAGCGCCAACTCCCGCACCACGGCAGGGACGAGAGGGGAAGAAGGGAATTCATTGTGGATGGCGTCAAACAGGGGAGCCACGAATTCCAGTTGTCCCGCGTCCCGCTTGGAAAGAGCCAAACCAAAATAGGCGAAATCGGGTTTGACCCGGCGTGATTTTTGCGCCTCGGCTTTGACCGCTTGGATCAGGTCCGCCACCGCGCCCTGATTGCGCACCCGCTCCTTCTCGATAACCAAGGCCGTGTTGGGCATCGCCAAGAGGGCTTGCTCGATACATTCCACGGCCTGCGCGGTTTGCCCCACCTCTTGATACAGTTTCGTGAGTTTGTGCAGATACTCGGCCTGATCGGGATAGAAATCCGCCAGAATCCGGTAACAGCGGATCGCTTCGGTCGCGGAAAGCGTCTCCGTGTAACGGGTTATAAAGGGAAGTGTGACCTCGGGCTGAAGAGCCACCTTGTAATGAACAAAGGGCAAGAGAGAGGGATCGGTATCCAAATCCTTGACCAGCATGGTTTTCGTGGTGACAACCCCGTTCCCTTGGCTGGCCGATACCTTCGTCGTCCCCCGAAGAACCTGGAGATTGCGCAACAGGTGCGAGCCCCGGTCCATCAGAACCATGGCAGGGAAATTCACCTGAGATTTTCCCCCGGCGGTTTGCTCGAATACCGAGGCGACACGGCGAATCGCTTCACGGTAGGTGTAGAACTCGCTATAGATATCCTGAAACCCATGTTTGTTGCCTGGAGTTTCCAACGTTTGCTGCAATTGGCGGTAGGAGGGGTTGCGGGCGATCCCAGTGCGCCCCCCGGCATGGATATCCACCATTTCCCGCAGCAAATCGATATGACTGGCCAAAATAAAGGTATCATCCTCCATCAGGCACCAGCTGGGAATGAGAGGGACCACGGGAATGGGTAGACGGACGGAGAAGAGTTCGATCCCCTTGAAGGTTTCGGCCTCGATGGTCAACGGCACTGGGCTTTTTTCCTTGATTGCCTGGATCACCTTCTGCAATCCCTGTTGCGCGTTGGCGCGATCCTTCACCCGCACCAGGTACGCAGCCCGGTTTACAGGCACAACCGCTTCCAAATCCATCACCGGCCGGACAAAGCACCATTCATCACCCATCCAGGACAACAGATCCGTTTCGATCGATACCCCCAGGATCTCTTCCGAATGGGCTAAGGGCTGAATGAGTTCCTTCCCGCCCGGCACGGCGGGGAGCAGAGTCTGGGCCAAGGTCCAGATATCGTTGAGGCTATAGACATTGCCTGAGGTGAATGACCCGGTTTTGCGGGGCAGATAACTCTCGAAACGAAAGGAGGAAGGTTCCCGTTTCAAGAAAGCGAAAGGCGATTCGGTCTGGCTTTCTTTAAACAGGGTATGCCCCACGAGCCTCAAAAAATCATCCTGCTGTGGCGGGTAGACTCCCATGGTGTAACTTTGCACCGTCGCCAGAGCAGGCAGGGTTTCCAGCATAGTTTTCAAATCCTCATTTTCTTGCCCTTTGATCCCTTGGAACAATTTGACCATCTCCAGGACTTGATTGAAGGTTTCGGTCAGGGTGGTGAAATTGAAATAAACCGTGGCCCAGCGGTTCTCGGGCAGAGGGGATAGCGCCTGCTGATAGATGGGGTTTGTGGCCAGCCGATTTTCTTCGTAGGAATACTCGTCAAACAAGCGGATGATGGAGGGCTTGCTGGTCGAGAGAATCAGCATGGAATCGTGAAACGCGTACGACAACCCCAAACCGGGAATCATGCCCGGTCCATGGAGCGAACGGATGAGCAAGCCCTGGTATTCATCTTCTTCAACCTGAATCTGCGGTATCCAGGCGGCAGTCGCCTGGAACACCAAAGAAAGAAACGCATCCGCTTTTTGCCGGTCTGGCACCTGCGAAAGATAAAGAACGCTGGGAATCTTGGTGGCTGTCGGGTCCAGCCCCACCACCGCGAACACGGCTTGATCACCCAAAAGGCAAGAGAAGGTCTCATCGATCCCCAGTTTTTCCCGGTTCAAAGCCAGGATTTCCCTGCCCATGCGGTATTCCAAAATATCGTTCAAACTATCCGCCAACTGCACCATCCCCTTTTTAAAATGGGGAAACGCCTGGGCGGAGGCATGGGAGGAATTGTAGGTCAGAAAGAATGCAGTATCCGCCGGCAGCCACTCTTCGTAAGGGATTTTATTATCCGCCACCGCAGGCAAAACCAGGACAAATGCGCAAAGAAGGAAGAGGGTGTTGATCCGCTGTTTCAAGATTGTTTTCATGATGAAGAAACCCTTCATAATTTCAGATTTGAATCCATAAACAATCTTCCCTGCCCCGGCCAGGCATTCGCGCTGGCAGTCAAGGGCTGGAAGACCGAGAGAGAGTGTGCTTAGAACACGGTTACCAATTGCAACACGGTTGCCCCCAATCCCAAGGCCAACTGGGTCTTGCCCATGGTGACCAGCATGGGATTCTCAGTGGCCGCGCTGTCGGAATCGACCACCGCGGCGGGCGCGGGAGACGCCTCCGGCGCCCGGACAGTGCGGATGGCGTTGGCGACCAAGGTTTGCTCGGTGCCTTCAAAAGAGGCTTTACTGGCTTCCGTTTGCTGGGCGACGTACCCCACCCCGCCATCCACCGCTTTTTTGGCCATCTGCGCCATGGCAATCAGCGCCTGACCCTGGGCGATTTCCTGTATCTTATCAAGCGAGGGGATTTCAAAAGAGGCATCTTCCTTGGGGAGTGAAGCGATCTGGGTTCCCTGCCCCCAGTGTTCCCACGGGGCCATGGAGACCCCCACCATCAAAAGCACCAGGGCGAAGACCGAACTCAGAATGAACTGGGGCGTCAAAAAGAAAAACCATTGAGCCTCCCGGCGGGGTTCCTGCTGCTGGATGCGGGCATGGACCTCATGCACGGTGTTAGCCAGCATGGAGTCGATGGCTTCTTCATCGAGATCAGGTTGGAGGGCGGAATCAAACAATGCCATCACTTCCAGCATTTTGCAGGATTCCTCCGTTTGCACAAACGCTTCCACCTGACGCGATTCCGCTTCTGGCAGAAGCCCGTCGAAATAGAGGGAAAGGTGTTCCAAAGTTGGTTTGCTATTCTGGTTCATGATAGAAATCCTCTATAGAAGCTGATCCGCGGAACACCCGTACAGGTCTTGCAAGACGGGTGACAACAGTTGGATAAGTTTTTTACGGGCCGCGAACAAGGTCGTACCCACAGTTTGCTGAGTACACCCCATCACGTCGGCGATTTCCTTTAACGATAGATTCTTACAGCTGCGCAAGGTCATGACCATTTTTTGTTTTTTGGGCAGTTGCTCGATTGCTTGCAAGACCAGTTCCTGCAAGTGGCGATCTTGGGCGACTTCATCCGGCTGCCGTTCTCGTTCGATTCCCGAGGATTCAACCAAGGCACTGAAGGTGGAATCCTGCTGATCGAAGAAGTTCACCCGGCCGGGCTTGTGCTTCCGGTAGTAATCGATACAAAGGTTGTTGGCGGTTTGGTAGAGCCAGGATTTCAGGCTTTTTTCTTCCTCAAAACGCTCTTTGTACTTGTACATGCGCACAAAGGTCTCCTGTAAAATATCCTTGCTTTCCTCCATATCGCGGACCATGCGATAAATGAAGTGAAACAACGGTTTTTGATACCGTTCGACGATCTGGTTGTATCCCCGCATATTCCCGTTCTTCCAGAGTTGCAGAGAAAGAACATCCGGGTGGAGCGGTTCGGTTGGAACCGGTTCCACCTCGGGGAGCGCGGCGGTGATTCCCATCGCTGGCTGCATAACGTCCCCATCGATCATTTCCTGGATCCAGGCCAGAAAAGCGTTGAAACCTCTTCGTTTTCTCTCTGTAATACGCCAGCCAGACGAGAAATTTTTATTTTTTTGTGTAAAAATTAAATAAGTCGCTATCATGGCTCGTATAGGGTTTTGACTTTCATCAGGATCAGGATAGGTATGCAAACTCCACTCGCGATTGATATCCAACAACTTAATGTTAAACTGGGCTCCAAGCCCATTCTGCACGATCTGAGTGTTTCCATGCCCCCCGGCGCCATTGGTCTCTTGGGGCCGAATGGGGCCGGGAAAAGCACGCTTTTAAAAACCATGATGGGGTTTTTGCCTCCCCAGTCCGGCTCGATCCAGATCTTTGGGATGGATCCCCGGGTGAAGGGGGCGGTCATCCGCCAGATTTTAGGGTACATGCCGGAAGAAGACACCTACATCGCCGGGATGTCGGCGGTGGAGTTTGTCTCCTACTGTGGCCTGCTTTGCGGGCTGCCCCCGAAGCAGGCCAAGCTGCGCGCCCATCAGACCTTGCATTACTGCGGCCTGGGCGAAGCCCGCTATCGCAAGATTGACACCTATTCTACAGGAATGCGACAGCGGATCAAATTAGCCCAAGCATTGGTACACGATCCAAAGTTGCTTTTTTTGGACGAACCCACCAATGGCCTCGATCCCCAGGGACGCAAGGATATGCTGGAGTTGATCAAGGATATCTCCCATAACAAAGGCATCAGTGTGATCCTCTCCAGCCACCTGTTACCGGATGTCGAGGACGTCTGTGATAGTGTGATGGTGCTGTTCAAGGGCCGTCTGGCTAAGGCGGGAAAAATCCGGGATCTCAAAAAACTGGCGCATACAGTATATGAAGTGGGGATCAAAGGCGACCGCAAGCCGTTTGAAACCGCCATGCAACCCTACCATGCCCGCTGCGAAGCCTCCAAAAAGAATGGCATTCTGCGGGTTCTTTTTTCTGAAGAGATCGAACCCATGGTGATTTTTCAGGCCGCACAGGCTGCCGGAGTGCAGATTCGGCATCTGGCGCGAGAAGAATTGACCTTGCAAGAAATTTTCGCTTCCGCGATCCAGGACCCGCAATCCCCAGTTTCAAACCCTAGCATGCAATAGAAGAGGAACCAATCCGTGCCTGTCTATGAACAAACCTACAAACATTATGATGGCGAATACCGCCCTTTCGCCATCGCCTGGATGGTGATCGCCGCCTCGGGAATCAAGCGTTTATGGAGCAGCAGGGGAATCAAGTTTTTGCTTTTTGTTTCTCTCGCGCTCTTCTTTGTCAACATCGGCCGCCTGTACCTCGCCGCCAACAAGGACGCGCTGACGTTTTTTGGATTGGCCAACGATAAGGTGCAAGAGGTGATTTCGATCGACGCCAAATTTTACCAAACCTTTCTCTATTGGCAAACATTCTTTGGCTTTCTGGTGGCGCTGTTTACCGGCTCCTCGCAAATCGCCCTGGACCGGCGGCGCAAAACCCTGGCACTCTATTTATCCAAGCCCATGAGCAAACTGGACTATCTTTTTGGCAAGGCCGCGATCGTCTTTTTTTACTTATCTCTAGTCACCCTCATCCCCGCCCTGCTGCTGATGGTTCTGTACGCCATGTTCAGCGATGACTGGATGTATCTACTGCATAACTTGCCCCTGATGATGACGATCATCTCGTATAGTCTTTTAATCATGATCCCCCTAGTCCTGATTGTGCTGGCCTTGTCCTCGCTCTTCAAATCGACCGAGACCACGGCGTTTATGTTTTGCGTCGTTTATTTCTTACCCAATGTGGTCGTGCCGGTCATGAAGGCCTTCACCGCCACGGTCATCAATTCGCCCTTCCTCAAGGAAGGGTGGGAATTGATTTCGTTAAAGATCATTTGGAACGAGATGGGGCTTATGCTTTTTGAACTCGAATCCCAAACCATGCTGCATTGGTCCACGTATGGCCTTGCCCTGCTGGGGATCACGCTGGGCAGCGCGATGCTCTGTTATGCCCGTATCCAGCCGGTGGAGGTGGTGAGATAACCATGGCCATTCTGCAACTCAAGTCTCTTTCCAAATGGTATGGCGAAGTGATCGGCGTCAGTTCCATCAACGCGACCATCGGACCAGGCGTGACCGGCCTGCTGGGTCCCAACGGCGCCGGCAAGACCACGCTAATGCGCCTCGTCACCGGGCAAATCAAGGCCGACACCGGCAGTGTGCAGATCGATGACGAACCGGTGTGGAACAACCCCCGCATATACACCGTGCTGGGGCTGTGCCCGGATATCGAGAGTTTTTATGACTACGAAACCGGTTTGCAGTTTTTAACCTTCATGGCCCGGCTAAACGGACTGGAAAAAACCAAAGCGGTGCAGACTGCCTGGGAGGCGCTAAATGAAGTGGGGCTGACCGAGGCCGCGCATAAACGTGCCGGGGCCTATAGCAAGGGGATGAAACAACGCTTGAAATTCGCCCAGGCCATCCTGCACGATCCCCAAGTGCTGTTGCTGGATGAGCCCATGTCCGGCCTTGATCCGCTGGGCCGCCATCATATCGTGGAGTTAATCCAATCCTATGGCCGCCAGGGAAAGACGGTGGTGGTCTCCAGCCACATTCTGCATGAGGTGGAAGAGATGACCCACCAGATCATGCTGATGAACCACGGTCTGCTGTTGGCGGAAGGTGATGTGCATGAAATCCGCGAATTGATTGAAGAGCAGCCCCGCAAGGTGCAGATCATCTCCCCGCAACGGCAGCAACTCTCCAACCTGCTGGTGCGCTGCGAGGAAGTGCAATCCATTGCCTTTGGGGAAGACCCGGAAGAGTTGATTGTCCAAACCCGCGCCCCCGATCCCTTCTACATGCACTTGAACGCCATCGTAACCGAGAAAGCCATCCCCGTCCGGCAAATCATCACCCTGGACGACAATTTACAATCCATCTTCGAGTACCTGGTCAAATGAAAGAACGAACTTTTTACGAAACGATCGGCTATCCTTATACAGCCTTGGTAACCACAACATTCCGAATGACTCTCTTGGGCCGCAAAGTCATCCCACCGCTGGTGATCGCGCTGATCCCGCTGGCCCCGGTGCTGATCATGCGGGTGTTATATTTTCTTTTCGCATCGCGGCATGAATTTCACATCGGAGATCCCTTCGAGATTTACTCGGGGATCTGTGCAGTCATGCATTTGCAATTTGTTGTCCCCATGATGGCGCTAATGCGGGGGATGACCATTTTTTCGGAAGAGAAAAAAGAGCGCACCATCACCTACCTGTTTTTGCGGCCGGTCCCCCGGAGCGTCCTGGCGGCGGGGAAATATACGGGCTCGCTACTCAGCCTGATCGTCCTGTTATCGTTTTCACTCGTTTCTGTATTTGGTATTCTCGGAACCTTTCCCAATACGGATATGATCACGGGGGATTTCGGTGTGCTGCTCAAGGATATCGCGGTGTTATCCCTGGGCTTGGCGGCCTATGCGGCGGTCTTGATGGTGGTGGGTACGTTTTTTAAACATTCCCTGCTGATCAGCATATTTTTGGTCTTCATGTGGGATTCGGCCGCGGCTTATATCCCCGGCTTCG
>JAVFAP010000128.1:0-8872 GCA_034002445.1 bacterium
TTTTTGTCAAAAAAAATGGACGGAACCCTAGGCGACACCGCACCAGCCTATCTAACCCACGACCCACTGCCCACTGCCTCTTCATGCCACCCCCGCCGCGTCATATCGATCAACCCGAGTCGTCATTAAGCGCTGAAAGCGCGTCCCCTGGATAGCCTAGGGGGGAGTCCTTTTTTTGACAAAAAAATGGATGGAACCCTAGGCGCCACCTCACCCATCAAACCCACTACTTCTTCCCTGGCCTTTTAAACCGAACCATCCGAGTCCGGGTCGCTGGTTTTGAATCCAACAACGGGCTCTCTTCATCCATTTTTGGGGGAAGGGGTTGGTTTTGCAATTGGGAAATCGTGGACCAGACTTCTTCATACGCGGTCCGCCTCTCCGTCAATTGGTCCTTATATTGTGTGAGCTGGTGGTGCAGCAATTTTCGGGTTTTTAGCAGAATTTGAATGTTGATCCGTAAGATTTGCTCTCGCCGTTCCGGAGACGCACCAGTTTGAGGATCTTTCGTTTGGATAAATTGTTGCAGTAATTTGGCAAACTCGGGGGGCTTTCCAAAGGATTGAATGGGTGGAAATGATAGGTGAAGGAGCTCTTTCGATTTATTCGAGAATAATTCGCCTAGATCCGACTCTTGGCGATATAAGGCATGGACACGGTTCAACTGATCGATCGCGAGTTTTAGATACGCCAGAATTTCAATCAAGCGCCGCGTTTCCCCCTCGGAAACCGGCGCCACCTTGGTTTTTCGTAACTGGGTTTTGGATTGAAACAAGCGGACCGTGGTAAGGGCGCAGGCATCCAGGCCGTATTGGATGTCTTGACTTTTTTCGATCCACTCCGCCACATCTAGCGCTTCAAAATTGGAGGAATGCAAACTATCCGCCAGCCGCCGCGTGTGATCTGCGGACACTACCCCGTCTTGCCAATACGGATCCCGGTGGATTGCCAGCTTCCGAAACAAAAAGGTCGTCATGGGGATGGCGTGCAAATAGGCCTTTAACCGCTCCTTGTCTTCTGTCAGCACCGGGAGGGGTGTCAACACCAGCCGGCCGTCCCGGCTGGTCATCACGATATCCTGCGCACGCCATTGTGGGTGCGCCCGGACAAACTCCCGGACCAGGGCTTGGCGAATCACTTCCATGGCGTGAGTAGCAAGAGTGGAATTCATACGGCTCCATCATGGGTAATGAATTACGGTAATATAAAAAGTAGTTATTCTCTCCTCCAAATTCAAGTGTCACCTCCCTCTTTTTACCAAATCAAGTAAAGATACTCTTTCTTCCCCCAATCCCTCCCAATTCCCATCTAACCATCCCCACTGTCTTTAAGGCCTGAAAGGACGCCCCTTGGATAGCCTAGGGGGGAGTCCATTTTTTGACAAAAAAATGGATGGAACCCTAGACGACACCGCACCACGTCCATCTTACCACTCCCCACTGCCTTTGTAGGGTGGGCTCAAAGCGCCGATAGGCGCGTAGCCCACCACTCCGCCTCAATAACCCCTGCTTTCCAACCCACCTGCAAACCCAATAATTCCCGATCGCCTCTAAGCGACACCGCACCACGTCCACCTAATCCCTCCCCCACTACTCCCACCTTATCTTTATCGGCCAAAACCCAAAAACCCTTGAGACGTCTTCTCCCAAACGGTCCCCTGGTCCCCCTCCCCGCCAACTTTTACTCTCGCTTTTTTGCGGCGTTTTTCTCTCTTATAGAAACACTTTTTTCAAAAGGAGCCAAACCAATGAAGAAATTCTGGTCCTATCTGGATAACCGCAAGACTTCCATCGGGGCGGGATGCTTGTTTTCCGCCATGGTTCTGCAGCAACTGTGTGGGATTTGGGTGGATGGCCCCATCCCCGATTGGATGGGTAAAACGCTGACTAGTTTGGAATGGCTGGGTGGGCTGTTCACAGGCGTCGGACTCAGCCACAAGGGCCTCAAGACCATGCAATGCAAAGGAAAGGGCGATACCGCTAGCGCAGAGCCTCGATGATCTCATGAATGGATAGGATATCCGTCACCCGGACTCCAAAATTCTCGCCGATCACGATCATCTCGCCCTTGGCAAAATGCTTCTTGTTGACCAACAGATCGACCGGTTCCCCATTCAACTTCCGGAGTTCCACCACAGACCCAGACCCCATGTCCAAAATATCCTTGACTGTCTTGGTGGTTTTCCCCAGTTCAACCCGAACCTCTAAATCCAGGTTGAGAATGATCTCCAGATTGGTCGTGTCCGTCGGCTCTTCTTCCACATCGAACGAGACAAATTCCGCCGGCTGTACCCGCACATTCCCGCTCACCCGGGCGGACGGCCGCAAGGCCTTCTTGGGGGCAGCCGGTGCCGCGCTTGGCGCACTGAAATCGGCTTGGAACGGGGCTGGCTTGGGTGAAGGCGCTCTCTTCTCCTTCGGAGGGGGCGCCTTCTTTTCCTCCTGCATGCCGCCGATACCGGCACTCAACAGGGCATCGATTTCGGCCTGGCTCAGAATTTCACTCATGGAAATACCCGCTCCTGGAATCAACCTCGCTTGGGACCACATTCAGTGTACCCGATTTCTCATAGCCATCCAAGCGAGAATCCATCAACGCCACCCGCCATCCCCAAGAAATCCCCTCCCGCCCCATCCCTCAACGTCTTCCAATCACAAACAGCGTGAAATCATCGAGTCGCTTCCGCCCTTTGCGGAACGCCTCCGTATCCTCCATGATCCGCTGAATCAACTCATGCGATGAGAGATGATGATTCTTGCGCAAGACCTCTTCCAGCCGCTCTTCGCCATAAAAATCCATCTGCGGATTCTGCACATCCAGCACCCCATCGGTAAACAGCAGAATTTTATCCCCCCGCTGCAAGGGCAAGCTCTTTTCTTCATACTGCTTGGTTTCAAACGTGCGCAACGGGAAATCCGGCCCCGTCCGCAACGGCAGTACCACATCGGACCCAGAAGAATAATACATCATTGGGTTATGCCCGGCCGAAGTGTAAACCAGTCCCATGGTTTTCTGGTTTAAAATGGCGTAAAACACTGTGATAAAATGGTCTGACGACAAATGCCGGTTCAATTTTTCATTGATCCGCTTCAATGCCGCGCCTGGGCTGGTAATCCCCACCGCGAATTCCTTCACCGTCATTTGCGTGATCGCCATCACCACCGCCGCCGACACCCCATGCCCCGCGATATCCGCGACCATGAAGCCCAAATGATCCTCATCCACTTCGACCAGATCATAGTAATCCCCTCCCGCATGGTACGAGGGCTGGTACTGCGCCGCCAAATCCAAATCGGGATGATCTGGGAACGTATCCCGCAAAAACGAGCGCTGAATCTCCGCGACAATCTTGATATCCCGCTTGATCACCCCATGCGCCCGCGATAGTTTCTTGTGCGCCCGGCGCAAATTTTCCTGCAAATCCCGGATGCGCAGCAAACTGCGGATCCGGGCCAGCAGTTCTTTCTTCGCCGGCGGCTTTACCAGGTAATCATCCGCGCCCGACTCAAACCCGATCACCTTGTCATCCACGTCTCCCAGCGAGGTCAACAGCACCACCGGCACAAAATGCCCCTGCGCCGAGGTGAATTGCTTGATATCCTTGCACACCTCCCACCCGTTTTTATCCGGCAACATGATATCCAGCAAAACCAGGTCTGGGATATGGTGATTCAGATGCTCCATCGCCGCCCGGGCATCCATGGCGATGGAAACATGATACCCCTGTTTTTCCAGCAAGAGCCGGGCTTGCAGCGCATCAACCCGTGAATCCTCCACCACCAGAATCTTCCGTTTTTCCCCATCCGCCGTTGGGTGTGCAATCATAATTCTTTGCCCAGACTTTCCTTACAAAGGGTTCTTTCCCGGCGTTCCAATTCACCAGGGAAACATGGCCTGTTTACAGAGACAGAATAGCAAAGTTTTCTCAAAAAAACCATACCCCGCCAGATTTACAGCGGGGTATGGATCGAATCCGTACCAAACAAAAATCCGCGTCTTGCGCGGTTTTACTCCCGCGCGGGCAAGACCACCGAGATCTCCCGGTCTTCCGCCTGCTCCACCTTCCGGCAAAAATCCACAAATCCGGCATAATCACTCGGCTCCACCCGCTGATCGGGGATCAGGATCGATCGTGATATCTCCAGCCGCTTCCCGTTCCACTCATAAAACAGCGCATAATAGCCGTACCGGGTGATCATGAAGAGGTTTTCCGGAATCTGGACACTCGCTCCCTGCTCCAAATACGCCGAAAAATCGATCGACAATTGCGTGAGATCCCGCATCGGGCTGCTCTCGAACACCAGCGCGCTTTCCCGCGTCACATCGGTAATCAGCGCGGAGGTATTGCTGCGCACAAAGATCGGCGTGATCTTATACGCGTTCAGATCCCCCTTGGGTTTCACCATGTCCGGGATCATCCCGGCAAATTGCATCTTCGGCGCCAGGGTCAGGTCATCCATATCCTCGAACGAATACGACGCCACCTCGATCCCCGCAAAATCCTGCGCCAACTGCGAATCCGCCAGCCGCTTCTTCACCTCGGGGTTCGTCAGCAGTTCCCTCACCTGCCGGTCATACAGATCGTCATAGATATACCGCCCGCTCAGTTCTGCCGAACGGTCGCGATTCAACACAAAATCGATATCCCGCCGCAACAGCCCGTGTTCCCATAACTTGGGTTCCAGCGGCTCCAAGTACGGCGCCGGCTCATCCAACACCAGCACCACCTTCTTCCGGATATCCGGGGCAATCTGCCCAAACGGCGCGAACCGGCTGCTGAAATCCAGGATAATCCGCTCCTCGATTCCCTCTTGCCGTGGTGCATACAACACCGTCCCCCCCGGATACCCCAGCTGCGGCAGGGGCCGATACCCCTTCTCCGGCTTATTGTCAAACGCCAACGCCAGCCGCGTCTGGATGCCATTCGCTTTCAGCAGCGCCCGCGCCAGACGCATCTT
The DNA here is from genome assembly GCA_034002445.1 of bacterium. Classification (GTDB taxonomy): domain Bacteria; phylum Hinthialibacterota; class Hinthialibacteria; order Hinthialibacterales; family Hinthialibacteraceae; genus JAVFAP01. Next base: position 4,959 of record JAVFAP010000128.1, read on the forward strand.
TTGGTAAATCCCGCCCGACTTCAGCGCCATCGTGTCCGCCGTGGTTTCCCCCCCCGCGGCGTCCTCGATCGTCGTCCGAATCCACTCATACACCGCCTGGATATACCCCAGCGGCGTGGCTGCCTTCGCCTTCAGTTCCTCCGCCAGCGCCGTCATCTCCGCTGATTGTTCTTCATACCCCCACAGCCCGGCTCGGAACCGCTCCACAAACGGCTGCCAATCCCGCGCCGTGCTCCACTCGATCGACTCCACCCGCTCCGAAAGCGGCGGCGCGAACGGCTCCGGCTTCAGCCCATCCTGCATCTCTTTCTGCCAGACATAAATCTCCACATCCCCCTCTTCCGTCACCGAAACCGGTGCAAAATCATCCGGATTGGCATCCACCTGGAAGGGGATGGATTTGGGCCGCACGATCGTCAGTTTCGAAAGCAGCATCGGGTCGTCATCCGACCCAAAATAATACCCACCGTAGTTGTAGTTGCTCCCCGGGTCGTTGCTTCCCCCCCGTTGTAAGTAGGCGTATTCCACGATCGCCCCTGGCTCCAAGCCATACATCGACAGCGATTGCTGATTGTTGAGATCCTGCACGTGCGAGACCGCCCACTCGGTCCCGTCCGGAGTGATCGTCCGGGCCTGGATTATCTCCACCCCCTTGGGAATCACAATCTCCGACCACTTGTCAATTCCTTCTTGATTCAGGATTTGGATCGCCTGGTGGACATAGGTGTCCGAAGTCCCATCTTCGTGCAACTCCAGCACCATGATATCCAGCAGAAAGATCACCGAAGCGCGTGAGTTCTCCCAGCGGGCCGCCTTCGCCACATCGATATCCGTCAACCGGGTATCGTACTTCATATACGCAAAATCCGCCCGCTCCGCCACGTCCCGCAGAATCCGGAACGACTGTGGCCGGATCGGATGCTCCGCATACAGCGCCTGCGCCAACCGCAGCGCCCCCGCCCGGTCCGAGTCCAGCATCGCCAGCTGCGCCTCTTTTTCCACCATCGGAGGATACGAACGGATCGGCTCGCCCAGCGCTTGAATCAACTCCCGGGCCTTCTTCACCTCACCCCGATTGATATACAACTCGCACAGCAAGTTGATATAAGGGACGGAATACGGATGCAGGGCAATCGCCTGCTTCAGCTTTTCTTCCAACCCCAGCGCGTTCCCCTTCTCCACCGGCAGCCGGATCGCCATTTTCAAAAACGGCTGCCAGGCGGGAAACGCATCCAACGCCTCTTTCGCGACCGCATACGCCGCGTCCGAATCCTGCGCTTGCAAATACCGGTCAAACAAATGCCCATACAGATTGATGGAGGGGATAAATCCCTCCCGCGCGAGTTGAAACTTCTGCAACGCCTCCGCCTGGAATCCCTTCTTGCTATATAACAATCCATGCGAGTAATGCAACAGATTCGTATACCCTTCTTCCAGCAATTGCGGATGCGCTTTCAGATGGGCGTCAAATCCATCCAACGCCTGATCCACCTGCTCCCGGTCCAGGTAATATAACTGCATCCCGATCAACGCTCCCCGTGATAGCGGATTTAATTCCAACGCCTTCTGAAACGCCTGCTCCGCTTCCCGCTGAAACCGTGCCTTCGACCCCCGCCGCAACGACGCCAGCCGCAGCGACACATCCCCATACAAGATATACGGTAGCGCGAAAGAGGGATACTCTTCCATCAACTCAGCCAGAATGGCCCGCGAGGCGGTAAATTCCGCCCGTTCTTGATGCCATTCGGCCATCATCAGCCGCTGGAAAATCTGCCCCGCTTCCGTTTCCGCCTCTTCTAACACCAGGGGATAATCCGAGGTCAGGCTGTTTTCGTCTTCCCCTCGGGTAAAAACCGTCTCGAACGGCTGAATATAAAGGTTCTTGAACTTCTCCGGTTCAAAAGCCACGCTCTGGAAAGGCACGGCCTCCTCTCCCCGCGCTTGCACCATCGCCCGCACCATCCACGATCCCGATCGTGGCGCCTTGATCAGCAACAAATTCTCACCTGCCTCCACCTTCACCGGCGTGCTGATCGTCTTGTTGGTGTCCAGAAACATCCCCGCTTTTTGCATCACGGGCCGCCCATTCCACCACACCCGGGCATCCCCCGGAACGACAACCGAAAGCAACGCCTCCGCTTCGGTGGGCGACGAAATCACATTGACCGCGTACGCCACCCCGGTCACTGGGTACAACAGCGAATCAAACTCGATAACCCCCGTCCGGTCAGTGGAAACGGGGATCCACTTCACCTCGGTCTGCCAGCCCGCATACGTGGCTTGGAATTGGATTTCCGGCCCGTGGGGGTCAAAAAAATCACTCCAGCCCGTCCGCCCAAAGGGCCCTGCGACCGCCCAATGGTCCACCAGCATCCCCGCGTCCCGCGCGGTATGTTCCGCCACGGGATCCAGCCGCATATCCTGCATCCCCACCAGATCCACCGCCAAGGTCTGACGCAAATAGGGCCGGGAGCACACCTCCAGTGCTTTCTGGTAGACGGCAATTTTCTCTTGCGGATCCCAGCCATGCAAATTGGCATCCCCAGTAAAAGCCACATAGGCCGGAAGAAGATCGCTATTGGGGTACGTTGTCAGCAATTCCCCCAGCAAGGCTGCCATGCGGGGGCTGTTCCCCTCCGCCCAGGCGGTAACAAAAAGCCCCTGCAACGCCCGCTCGGGGTCCGACTCCGCCGCCGCCTCAAACTGGGCATTCGCCTCGGGCAGTTGGTTCGCCAAGAGAGCCGTCCAGCCCTCCCCCACCGACGCGTGGACAGCGGGCACGATCCCTGCCAGGATTACAAAAAGAATGAACCGGATTCTTGCGTTTACCATGATTTTATCCTTGCATTTTCACCGTGATTTTTTCGTCTTGGCACATATCCACCAGACGGCAGAACTCGCGAAACGCCGCGTATTTCTCTTTGGGCACCCGGTTGGCCAGGAACAGCACATCTTCCTTGATCTCCACCACCCCGTCCTTCACCACGCTCTGCCGCGTGTAGCGCCCATACTCCGTCTCGATGGTTTGATCCGGCGGCAATTGCACCTCGCCATGCCCCTCCGGTAATGTCAGCTTCAGCACATTCGTCCGGTTCCAGCCCGCCCCCAGAATCAAGTCGAACTCCCGCTGCGACAAATGCGCGAACCGCTGCGACAAACTCTCGTCAAACACCACGCTGGGCAACAGCAATTCCTGCCCCCGCCGCACCCCATAGGGCAGCAGTTCCAGTTCATACGATAAACTCTCCGCCGTCGAATAATCGGTAATATCCGAAAGTTCCAGATTCCACGTCCGCGAGCCAGGGTACGTCCCCACCAGCGTCCGGTCCACGATTTCTTTCGCCTTCACCGTATTCTCATAACTCCGCCGGATCACCGGGTTGTACAGTCCCCGGAATTCAGAGGCTCTGTACCCCGTGGCGTTCCCGTTCGCGTCCACCGTCAGCACCGTGGTATACACCCCGCCGTTACTCTCCGCGGCCGAATAGGGGATCCGTTTGAATTCATACTCCCCGCCCGGCTTCACGATCAGACTGTTCACGCCCTCATCACTCGATGGCAGTTCGGTCGCATCGAAAAACGTCGCGGTCCCATCGATCCAATACTCTTGCCCGCCGACATCAGGAAGATAATAAATGGCGTGGTTGAACATGCCGATCATTGGCAGTTCATAATCGATCTCACCCAGCTGGCTGGTTCGCAAAATGACAAAATGGGCCTCGATCCCCACCTCTTTCAACATCGTGATCGCCAGCGCCGCCTTATCCTTGCAATCCCCATAGCGGGCGTTGCAGATCTCATCCACCTTGTGCGGTTTGTACCCATGAATGCCAAACTCCAGCCCCAGGTACCGCACCCCGGTATTGACATATTCGTTGATCGCCCGCACCAGTTCCCACTGGCTCAGCTCCTGC
>JAVFAP010000129.1:0-8844 GCA_034002445.1 bacterium
AACAGCACCATCCCCACTTGGTTGGCTTGGGTAAGTGTCAATATTTTTTTGGTGAGATCCGCCAGAGTGATGAATGGCTCTGGAGCCTCGAACGCAACCAGCGTTGAAAACGCGCCATTAAACTGAAACCCATGCAGAAATTTGTATTCCAGGGCCGCGCTTTCCTCCTGACACAGCATAAAATCCACGGCGGGATGTTTGACCGCGGGATAGAAGAAGAAATTATGGTTCAGCACCACCGCTTCGCCAAAGTAGTTTTTGTATTCATCAAACGAATCCCCCAGCGTGGCGAGGCCGGTACCAAAGGCAATCTCACTCGCCTTCACCGAAACCACATCCTCTTCCCCAAAGCCAGACTCGGCCAATTTGTGCTGCGAGCCGATTTCGCTCCATTGCCCGGTAGCCTGGCTACCGCGCATGAATTGGAAGACAACGCCATCGATGGTTTGGGTTTCGATCTCGGTAAACGCCGGACTGTCTTGTACAAGAGCCGCGCATTCTTCCTCGGTCTGGAGGATCTGGAAAAAACTGCCAAACCCGCTGAGTTGAAACACTTCCATCACCTGGGCCGATGGCTTGAAGAAAATCAGTTCGCCATCCACTTTTTTGAGTTGCTTTTGCGCAGACATAAACACCCGCAACCCCGCGCTGCTCAGGTATGCCACTTGTTCCAAATCCACCAAGAATTTGCGGACGCCTTGCAAAATCAAATCATTGAAACTCTTTTGGACTTCGTTGGATGTCATGCTATCCATGCGCCCGCAAAGCTGGGCACAGGGGATTCCACGATCGTGATGAATGGTAATTTCAATCAACGTGTTCACCTCATCATTCTGTAACGGTTGTTTCGGATCATTAAGCCCTGAATTCAGAACAATACTTTACAAGAATTCCAGGTTTTTATATAGGATAATCGATTCGCAAAATGCGTCTTCTCGAAACGAAGATGGGCTGCCTGGTTTGGCAGCCCATCGCGAAGGGGATATCAGTCCGTCAATTCTTCAATGTCGCTTCCAGTGCCTCTTTCTCTCCTCCCGTCAGGGTGAAGAAGCGGGGCTGGGGATCGTTGTATTTCCGTTGCATTTGATGATAGAAGCAGACCACCTCTTGCAAATAGCGGGCCTCGGCGGTTTCTGGGTGATAAGGCCGGAAATCATGAGGGCTCCAGACCCCATTGAGCAGCACCCGGCGCCAGCGGGTATACTCGGCCTGATGCCGTTTTTCTGTCATATCGGCAATCATGGCGCCTTGCTTCAGCATGGGCGAATCGGGCAGGAGCGAAAGGTTGATCCCTTGTTCCAGCGCTTCGCGTGAAAAGACCGCCAGGGTTTGCCCATCGATCGCCAGACTGGCATACGGGTGCGGCAGGTTCTTCACCACCAAGCGGTCCATATTGAGATCGTTGTACCACTGTTCTTTCTTGGTCAACTGGCTATTCCATTGTGCTTCGCTGGAGAACCGGAACGGTAAGGCACGGTCGTTGCGGGTGAAGGTGATGCGGTTGTCTTCCACTTTCAAATTCTGCAGAAAGGCATTCTGTTCGGCCAGGATGGTCCCCGCTTGGGCATCGATCTCGACTTCCGCGATGGCGTCGCCTGCATTCAGGCCTTTCAGAACAGAATAGGCCATATACGCCTGGCCATTCACATCGGGATGGATCGCGTCCCCTGAGAGTTTGAACCCAGGATCGGCCGCTTTCCCCTCTCTCAAGGCCCCGGCATAGTCGGCGTTGAGATCGATATAGCCGACGCCATAATCTTTTGCCAGTTGGGCGACACCCGCCGAGAAGCGCTCCAGGGTCTCGGTATACACCGCCATATCGACATCGGCTTCCCCAATTTTGCGGACCGGAACCACATCCGTCTCATAGGGCACCGTGGAGATCAAGACAATACGGGCTTCCGTATGGTTCTTCAAGAAGTCCAGGAGTTGCTTGTAGCCCTTGATGTAGGTGTCGAAGTGTTCCTGCGAAAAAGCCGTGTACATGCCATCATTCATCCCCAATTTAATTGTAACAAACGTAGGCTTGTACTGCGGCAGATCGCGTTTCATTCGCTCCAGGGTAACCGAACGGTCGCCGCCCCAGCCCAGATTGTGGAACTCCACTGTCCAGTCTGGATAATGACTCAAAACATAGTTTTCCACAGAGCGGGGATAGAAGGCGTTATCCGTGATACTGTCGCCCCAAATAACCACGCGGTCGCCATCTTGAATCAGGAAATCGTCCCCCGCCACGCCAGTCAGGGCCAGGACCAATCCCATCAGAGTGATAAGAGTGATACGCTTCATGCTAAACTCCTCATAATAAAGTAAGTGATGCCGTGATGCTCTCCCTATCCAAGGAAGACAAATCATCATAGACGATTCAAATCCAAACCGGCAGCCTTGCTCCGCGCTTTCTTCCGAGAGTTCCCCCGATCGATGAAAGTGCCTCTTCCTCATTCCCCGTTTTGGATAAAGCGCTGAATCATTGCGGCGCAGACCCGATCGCACAGGGCTTCGATGCCTGGCCCCATCGCGTTGGTGGCCACCAGCACCGCGAACTGTTTTCTTGGCGCCATCCACACCAATGCGAAATTCTGATTGTTTGTCCCCGCATGAGAAAACACCCGGCCACCGCCCCACGCCCGCTCTTGGATCATCCAGCCCAGGGCATAGTCCGAATCCCGCCACAGGGGAGCGAGAGACTCGGCACGCAGCACCCCATCTTCTCCCCGGCAAGCCCGTAACAGAAACAGGATATAGCGAGACCAATCCAGGACAGAACAATGCACCCGCCCGGCCGGCCCCATGAAAACGGGGTTATCGTGCGCGGGTTCTGGCGAAAGGGGCAGCCACGCGCCATCCCGCCAGACATGCTGCCAGGGAGCGTGGACCGCGCCAGGCTGGCCCATGGGACCGAAGCCCGCGCTAGCCATCCCCAGAGGATCGAAGAGATAACGGCGCATCAGCGTCTCCCAATCCTGGCCGGTGGCACGCTCCAACACCGCCGCCCCGACGATATAGCCCCCGTTGGAATAATGGACCTTCGTCCCCGGTTCCACCTCGGGGGAGGTCGATAGAACCAGCTGGCAGACTCGTTCCCGCTGTTCGCGCAAGGAAGGCAGCGCCGCGACCGTAGCCAGGTCTTCCGCGGTCAACGGCGCACAGCCGTTGGTCATCGCGGGAAGACCGGCGCGGTGATCCAAACAAGCCTGGAGGGTCACATCTGGGTAGGCGGGGTGCATCTGCTCCTCGAGTTCAGGAAACGAGTCCGCCAGCGTCGTCTCCCAGCGCAGTTTCCCTTCTTGAACAAGAAGGCAAGCCAGGGTAGCAGTCATCGCCTTGGTGCAGGATCCCAGGTGAAACGTGTCTTCCAGCCGAGCCCGCGCGGGGTCGCCCACTTTACGCACTCCCGCCACTCCGGCGGCTTGGATCGCCCCATCCCCAATCACCACCACCGCCAACGCGGGCAGTTGGCCTTCTTCCAAAAAAGGCAGTAAATCGGAGGACAAATCCTCCACCGGCGCGGCCATGGCGAAAGGCAGCGTCAGCAGGCAAAGCAACGTCAAACCGATACCAAAACGGAAGAATAGCAATGGCATTCCATCCTCCACAGGATTCCATACTCCAGTCCGCTACACGGCCGATGAAGCATCGGCACACAGCCATCTCGACCATCACGGCGGGAGAGAAGCGGTCAGGATTGAGGAGGGATCAAAATGGAATTGATCCCAAACCCCCATACTTTTTTGTAGTATTGTAAAAAGGAATCGGTGAGATGCTCCTTCCCCTCCACCCCGGCTTGTTCCACATGGGTCTTCAATGAAACGGTTTTGTATTGGATCAAGAGAGGGATGGACAAGGGGGCGTAGCTCCAGTGCCAAGGTTCATAGGCAAATCCCTTGCGCTCGGGATCATTGGTATACGGCATGAAGAAGCCGTATTCATGGGCATGAGCCAGCATCCAGCGGTAGAGTTCTTCGTAAATCCCTCCCGGCTCAAAGTGGCGGGCGATCAGGGGGGAATCGGACGGCTCTGGCTTGGCTTGATCGGAGATATCCAGATCGGTACCCCAATGGTGGCGGGACGAACCCGGCAGGGTAGAATACTCGATGATGCGCTGGATGGCGGCGTCGGGCGAATCGCCCTCCGCCCGGTACTCGATGTACTTTCGGTTCCAGATGCCCATCTGCCGGTCGAAGGAGCGGTAACTGGAGACCGAATACAGATCGATCCCTTCCTTCAGGGCAGCCGCCCGCATGGCGTCATAGGCCTCCGCCGCTTTTTTCCGTAGATTGAATCCATCCCCAAGCAGTTCGGGCTGGGTGCGTCCCACTAGTTCCAGTTCCGGCACCGTGAACCCTTCGTCCCATTCCACTTTCGTGGCAGCCAAAGCGGGTGGGATCAACAGCCCCCCCACCATCATCCAGGCGCTTGATTGTTTGATAAAATGTCTTCTGTCCATTTGGTCCTCTCTTTGACGAGTTGCCTTTAAGTATGAATAGAAACGTCGGGGATGACAAGGAGAAGGCAGAAGGGCATAAGACGAGTTTAGTTTTTCTTCTTCCGCGCGAGGGCTGTTTGCAATATCGCGTTAATTTCTCGGCGGGCTTCGTCCATCAGGCCATTGCGAAGCAGGGACAAAACCCGCGATGCCAGGATTTGATCATACACCCGGGTTCGTTCGGCTGGTTCAGGAAAGGCCTCCACCATGCGGGGGCGGAGATCCGCGAGGAGGAGCAGATAGACGCCATACTCTTCCCCATAGGCCATCTCCAGTTCCTGCCGAATCCGGGCTGCGAGAGAGGGGCTGATGCCGCTGGTGGAAATGGCGATGGAGAGGGGGCCGCGTTCGATGGTGCTGGGATTGATAAAATCACTTTCGTCCGGCGCATCGGCGATATTGCACAGAATTCGCCGCTCCTGGCACAGTTGGCCGACCAGGCGGTTGGTATCACGGTCGTTGGTGGCGGCAATCGCCAAAAACACGTCCACCAAATCCGTGGGCTGAAACGCCCGCGCCAGCCAGTGGAGTTCGCCCTGTTCCACCATGGCTTGCAGTACCGGATCGACCTTGGGGCTAATTACCATAACCTGAGCGCCGCAATCAATCAGCGCGGCACTCTTACGTCGTGCCACACTGCCCCCACCCACCACCAGGCACGGTTTTCCTTGGACATCCAACTGGATGGGGTAGTACGACTTCTGTGTTTTCGCTTCTGGTTCCATCGGCATCCACCTCCGTTTTCCTTACAATCCTACCCCCCAATCGATACGCCGCCAAAACAACAGAACATCTCATGGGCTGCGGTATCCGCACTCGATCATTGCACCTTCACCACGGCGGCGCCGTAGGCGGGCAAGGCAGGGACGGGGATATCCGTCCCAGGAAATACCATGGATTTCTCAAAAGGCCGATCCGCCAGATTGATCACCACATTCCACGTCTTGCTGGGTTCTTGGATATGGACGAAATACACGGCATCCACCAGATCCCGAATCAAACTGATGGTCTCGGGGCCGCAAAAGGTAGTCCACAGGCTGGATCCCGGTTCGTTCAAATGAATCTTGGCATAGCCCTCGTAGTCATACCGCTCTGGTGTCAGCATTCCTGGCATCATTTTCGCCTTGGACCGCGCGGAGACGATGGACTCTTTGTTCATTTGCGCCAACTCGCCGCACATCGCCAGGCTGCGCACCCAGGTTTTCCGCATCCCCTGGGGAGAGTCGTTATGCATAACCACCACCGTGGCATCCTGGGTAAAAACATAGCCGGTAAACAGGGGACCTTGCCGGACGATCAAAAGATCGGCGCCTCCGGGAAGGGAGAGAAGCCGGTATTCGTATCCATCGGATGCTTCTTGCACATCCATGCAACTGGTGTCAAAACCCATGCCCAGGGCCTGGGACGGCTGCTGGGGATAGGGGAAAATCAAGGGCGCGTCCATTGCATACGCCCACACCTGCATCCCCTTGTAGGGATACCCACCACGTAGTAGCACCGCAGTTTGGTAGTTTTTTTGGACCAGAAGATAATGTGCATCCGGGCGGGCATAGAGTTGGCAGAAGGAAGACTCCTCCGCATTCGAAGTAATCTCCTGATGATGCTGCACCCCCAGCAGAAAATAAAACCCGCCCCGCGGCAAGATGAAATCCGGCGTGGCCTGCATGAGGTGTTCTAAACCGTGGCCCGCCCGTTCTCCCAGTGCGGGGACCTTCTCCACATAAAAACTCAGCAGCCCCAGCACCGGGGCGATCCGCTTGGAGCCGGATTCCTGGGGGTGGCACCGGTTATGGAGTACAGGCACGCCAGCCGTTGTGAACAGGCGGGTGTACCATTGCAGGCCCTCAATCAACAGGGCATCGGTTGCAGCGTCCCCCGTGATGCAGCGCAGTAAAAATAGGGATTGCAGACTATGGGCCGAGCCGGCAAGATCCGGCACGCCATCTTCGAGCACCTCGCCATTGGCGGCGAAAATGGAGCGAATCGAGGCGAAAAGCGCCAGTGCTTGCTCCCGGAAGTGTGCGTCCCCCGTCAGTTCCGTCCCCAATGCCAGTACCGCGCAAGAGAGCATGCCCCGGTGGTTGGCTTCTTGCAGCGGCTGTTTGGAAAGTTCGGCCAGGCCGCCACGCAGGCTGGCCTCGATCGCCCGTTGTTCCGCTGTGGGATAGCGGTCCCGCACCACTAGATAGCCGCGGATCAAGGGTTCCAGCCGTTGGGCAAGGTGATAGGGCGAGGGGCTTGATTTGAGATTGGCCTGGAAGGTCGCGCATACTTTGCGGAGACTGCGCAGAGTGGCCTCTTGCTGGAAAAATTTGGATTCAGGGAAAGTATAGGCATACGCCATCGCGCATGCCAATTCTTCTGGCAGAAACGAGGCATGGCTCACCGCGGGATCCAGCATGGCTTTAAGGCCATATTCAATATCCCGGTCCAGCATGGCGCAGTAGAGTTTGGCTAATTTGGTTTTTTGGGGGACAAGAACGAGAGGCGAGCGCGCTTCCGGGGACGGGGCGGACCACAAAATCCCCGGAAGAAGAAACAAGAACAAGAACGCGGCTAGCTTTTTCATACCCATATTAAGTACAAGAGCGCAGGAGCGTGGTCACATCGGCCAAGGAATCGGTCCAGGGGAGGGTTTGCTGTTCTCCGGTCGCCAGATTCTTGATTTGCAAGACCCGTTGTTCCACTTCTGTATCGCCAAGAATGGCGACAAACCGGCTGCCGAGTTTATCCGCCATCTGAATTTGTTTTTTGAAACTCTTGCCGGTAAAATCGCGGTCGCAGCGCAGCCCCGCCTGGCGCAGCGTGCGAAGAAGCTGGGTCCCCGCCTGGTTGGCGGTGTCTCCCATGGTGATGACAAATAAATCGATGGCGGTGTTGGCCGAAATAGTTTTGTGGGTCTCGTTGAGAATCAAAATCAGCCGCTCCATCCCCGCACCGAAGCCAATCCCCGGGGTGGGCTCACCGCCTAAATATTCCACCAGGCCGTCATAGCGGCCGCCGCCCACCAAGACGCCCTGCGAGCCGAGAGGCGCGTAGTTCATTTCAAACGCGGTGCGGGTGTAGTAGTCCAAGCCCCGCACCAGTTTGGTATCCACTTGGTAGGCGATCTGGAACGCATCCAAGCCCGCTTTCAAACTACCAAAGTGAGCCACACATGTTTCACAGAGGTGGTCGTTGAGTTTCGGGGCGTTTTCCAGGCGCGCCTGGCAATCCTGGGATTTGCAGTCGAACATCCGCAGTGGGTTCACTTCGAAGCGGCGCTGGCAATCCTCGCAGAATTCGCCCAACATAGGCTGAACATAGTGGACAAAGCGGTCCCGGTGGATCGGACGGCAGGCGGGGCATCCCACACTGTTGATCTTCAGATCCAATTCCACCAATCCCAAGGTGGTATACAGTTGGTTGAGCATCACCAGCAATTCGATATCGATATCCGGCCCCGGTGAGCCCAGCACCTCACAGCCATACTGCACGTGCTGACGAAACCGCCCCTTCTGCTTGCGTTCATAGCGGAACATCGGGGCAAAATACCACAATTTGGTCACGCCGGGGTTCTTTTTCGCCAAGCCGTTTTCCAGATACGCGCGCACCACCCCCGCTGTCCCTTCCGGCCGCAAGGTCAAACTGCGTCCGCCCCGGTCCTCGAAGGTATACATTTCTTTGGAAACGATGTCGCTGGACTCCCCCACCCCTCGTTTGAACAGTTCCGTATATTCAAAGATCGGGGTTCGAATCTCTCCATAATTATATTGATCAAACAGGGCGCGGATCGTCGTTTCGATCCGGCTCCAGACTGCGGTCTCTTCGGGGGTTAAATCATAGGTGCCGATTGGCCGTTGAATCTTCATGGCGTCAGTGTGGTCTCCTGCATGGTTTTCGTTCTGCCCGGTTATCCCCAAGGCCATCAGCGAAGCCAACGGCAATCCCATCCAGAGATGAGGATCGGGGTGTTCCAGCCCCTCATTTTATCAAGGATTCCCAATCGAAACAGCCTTCCGTTCCCCCAAGTGTTTCATACCGACCAGCAAACCAGCCAGCATCCCTTGGACGAAAAATGGGGACCGGGTATGATGGGATATTCTTTTTTCAAGGGTGGATTCATTGAGCGAACCGTTGCTGTTTGTTAAGGATTTGGTCAAACATTTCCCTGTCAAAAAAGGCCTGCTTGGCAAGACCGTCAACCATGTCAAAGCGGTGGATGGGGTATCCTTCGCTATCCACCGAGGGGAAACCTTGGGCTTGGCCGGCGAGAGCGGCTGCGGGAAAACCACCGTGGGCCGCCTGATTTTGCGCTTGCTGGACGCCACCCGGGGCGAGGTGCGGTTCGGCGATTCCCCCAACCTGCTACCTCTGTC
>JAVFAP010000130.1:0-8820 GCA_034002445.1 bacterium
TTCTTCACCACAATTTGGGCCCGAACAATCATCCCCGGGCGAATGCGGTAATCCTTATTTTCCAATATCACCGTGGCTTTGAAGGTCTTGGTCCGTTCATCGGCGCCATAAGCCAGGCGGTCAATTTTTCCCATCCGTTGCTCGTTCAGCGCTTCAATAAACACCAGCGCCGTCTTCTGCTGGGCGACCGCGTCGGCGAATTTTTCTGGAATCCCCACGGAGATTTTAACCGGATCCAGCGCTAGCAGCCGGGCCATCGAGACCCCATCGCGAAGGTATTCGCCCTCTTCCACATCCACCCGGTCAATAATGCCATTCTGGGGCGCGTAAACATGCCCTAACGAAATCTCCACCTCCAGCCGTCGGACCGCCGCCGCCGCCTGGATTTCGCGCGATTGGGCTTCGTCGAATTCCTGGATCGTCACATCCCCTTTTTTGCGCAGGGTCTCTGTCCGCTTCCAGGTCTTCTCCGCCAGGGCGTGGGCCGCGCGAGCTTCTTCCAGCATGGCCATCCGCGAACGCAAATCGATTTGAAACAGCTCCTGCCCGGCTTTGACAAAATCGCCCTCTTTCACATTGACCCTCTCCACAATCCCCGCGATCCCTACCGCCAGCGCGATGTCCGCGTTTGCTTCCACCACACCCGGCACCAGGATGGATTGCTCAAAAGGCTGCGGGGTGATGGGGAGAACTTGCACCCGCCGCAAGACCACTTCTTCCATAACCACTGGGTCGGAAGACTCCGTTTCGGTTTGCACCTTGGATAGCACATGCATCGCTCCGAAGAAGACAATCACCAGGGATGCATAAATCAGGATACGCCGTATCATTGTTTACTTTCTCCAAGTCCATGTAGGACATAATCGACGATTGTGGCTTGAATCCCCTCGGGGATTTCTCGGTTTTCGGTCAGTTTGATTAAGATATAGATGAAAATGGATCCCAAAAAATGGTTGACGACCGGCTCCAGCGGGCCTTCCCGAATCTGGTTGGTTTGCATCCCCTCCGCAAAGAGCGATTCGATCAGCGCTATATGCCGATTCTCATAATCCCATACGAAATCGGAGGAGATTTTATTGCGTTTCGGGAAGATAAGGACATCAAAAAGCATCCGGATGACGTCGGTTTTCTCTTCAGTCAGGAGAAGATAGAGAGCGACAACCTTCATCAATTTGTCCCGGAACGCCTCTTTCCGTTCCAGAATCGGGACCAATTGGGAAAAAAAATACTGGTACGCCTCCTGGATGATCGAAAGATACAGTTCTTCTTTGTTCTTGAAATAATAATAGAGGACCGGTTTGGTCACACCTGCCGTCTCGACAATGTCGCGGATGGTGGTCCCGTCGTAGCCCTGGCTGGCAAACAAGCGAAAGGCTGCCATCTTGATCTGCTGCGGGGTCTCGTTGCTTTTTGGATTTTGGGTTGGATTGCTCATCTATATATACCTACCGGTAAGTATAATTTGTTTCGCCAAGCAGAAAAGACAAGCAAATCCCCTCGCCCCATTTTTTCCATGAAATCCCCCCCGTGGTTCGGCAGCCGAAAGGGTTCTGAAGAATGAAAAATGAGTGAATACGCATTTTGATAGATCGATAATGTCAGATTGGTATGGTAAGGTCGTTAATATAGAAGAGATGAAAAACATTTTCGAACAGATTTCAATTCTTGTTGGGTGGACCATGAAACCAGACACAGTAAACAAAGCCAAGTTCTTAATTCTTGCAACGATCACTATCGTCACGCTGTCTTTCGCCGCAATTTGGATTTTCCAACTGGCCACTGGACAAAAACCGTATTATCAACCCTGGTCGTATCGCTCGCAAGCAGAAATAGAAACCAAGTGTAAAGAACACATTACAGTGGCGGAAGCGCAAGTAGCCGAGGTGCTCAAACGCCGCACGAATGAGTTTTGTGAGTTCATCCAAGCCCGAAAGGAAGGGGCCCAACCCTTCTCCAAGGATCTCATCTCCTGGTATGGCAAGTGGCGCGCTGTCAAGCCGTACTTACCCTTTGCGAAGGATGAGGGGCATACAGAGTATGTTACCGAAAAATTCAATCAGCATATTTTCTCGAAAGAGGAACTGGCCGAGGCGATGACACGCGCCATCATGGCCTGTATCAAAGATCTCGAAAGCGTCGAGAATCATCTGGCTGCTGAATTACGTCAGGAGATTATGGGCCAATCAATTCCACCAGACCAAATCCCCATTGCCGAGAAGGAATTTAGCCAAGTGATGGAGCAACTCGTGGCAGCCTCGCAATGGGATGCGGCCAAGACAGTAGGAAATCTTGCGGCTTCCGAAATAGTTTCGTATGTTGCGACACATGTGATGATTCATTTGGGAGTATCCTTAGGGATCCTCACGGCGGGCGCAGTTAACTCGACATGGACCTTTGGAATTTCTACCTTGATTGGCTTGATCGTCGATGTGATCTGGGAATGGATCGACGATCCGGCGGGAGATATCGAACGAGAAATGAAGAAAGCGCTCGATCAATTATCAAATGACGCATCGCAGGCTCTGTATGATGAACTGCAGCAGGTAGCCACTCAACGAAGCCAATTGTGGAATCAAGCGGTCACGGAGATGTTGCCATGAAACGATGCCTTATCGGCCTTCTATTGATTTTCCTCACCCTGATTGGTTTGTACACGGCGGATGCGGGGTTGGCTAGCCGGACGATTCGAGAGGCGGCGGAAGATATCATCAAAATGTTTGGCAAGGGCGCTGCTGGACAAACGGTTGAGGAAGTCGCCGAAGCCACCGCCAAAGCGGTCGCAAAATATGGGGACAACGCCCTGCCGCTTCTCCGTAAAACAGGGCACGCGGGATTCACAGCGCTCGATGATGCGGGGGAGAAGGCTGCGGATCTAATCCAACTTTATATCCGGAAGGGAGATGATGCCATTTGGCTTATTTCCGATCCGAAAAAAGTTGATCTTTTCCTAAAACATGGGGATTCAGCGGCGGACGCGATCCTGAAGCATCCTGGTATCGCAGAGGATTTGATTCCTAAGTTTGGCGATGATGCCATCGGAGCACTCAACCGCATCTCCCGCGAAAATGCGCAACGATTGACCATGCTCGCCAAAGATGGTGTGCTGAACGCAAACAAGCAAAGCCCTGCGTTGTTGCCCATTATCAGAAAACATGGTGATGAAGCCATGGATTTTATCTGGAAAAATAAAGGGGCTCTGACCGTCGCGACGGCTCTGGGGATGTTCATTGCGGAACCCGAAGTTTATATCTCGGGGACTAAAGATTTAGTAGTGGAACCGGTTGTATCTGAAATGGTCAAATCGATCGGTTGGACAAAAATCCTTGTTGTGGTGCTTGTTATCGCCTTTCTTCCCTGTATTGTACGATCCATCAAACAAGCCCGATCCATTTGGAAAAATCAGGAAGAGAAGGCCAGACCAACAAAGAGTCAGGCATCGAACAAAGCAACTTCTTCGGCAGAAAAAAAAGTGTGAAAGGAACTCCACAATGCAAATCCAAGACCAAGTTGTGTTGATTTCCGGTGCCAATGGGGGCATCGGCAAAGCGTTCGTGCAGGCGTTTGTTGAAGCGGGCGCGAAGACCGTCTATGCCTGCGCGCGTTCCACGGATACCCTGGGTGACATTGTACAACAGAAAGGCGTGCAGGCCGTGGCATTGGATATCACCAATCCTGCCCAAGTCGAGGCCGCCGTCGAGGCCTGTTCGGATGTAACCATCCTTGTGAACAACGCGGGCCAGAATTTGGGCGGCTTGCTGGGATCGCCAGCCACCGCGCGAGCCGAAATGGAGGTCAATTATTTCGGAACCCTCGCCATGTGCACCGCATTCGCTCCGGTGCTGGCGGCCCATGGAGGCGGATGGATCGTCAATACCATTTCCATCCTTGCCTACGTCAACATGCCCTCCATCGGTTCCTACAGCGCTTCCAAAGCGGCGTTACATTCCCTGACCCAAGGGCTGCGTAGTGTTCTTGCCAAACAGGGAACCAAGGTGGTGGGTCTTTATCCTGGCCCGGTGGAGACACGCCTGACTGAGGGTCTGGATATGCCGAAAGCCAAACCCGCGGCCATCGCCCAGGCATTGCTTGCGGGTCTCCTGGCCGACGCGGATGAGATCTACCCCGACCCCATCGCTCGGGATACCTTCGAAGCCCTTAAAACCGATCGGAAAGCAGTCGAACAGCAATTCGGAGCGTATTGATCCACCTGTTTCGACGAGTTCGATATTCAATGGGGGGAGGGCCGGGGCACAAACCCGACATCCTTTCTCTCTTGGTGTCTCGGCCACCCGCACGGTACTGTAAACTGATTCGATTGCAAACCCAGCAAATCGAATCGGTTCCTTTGCTCCGAGACCTGCTTCGTTTCCCGGTCTTATTCCGCTCCACTTCTGCTGGCGATGACCCCCAGGGAGGCCCCGTTTTCTACCAATGGCTCTCCAGTGAAGGACCCTACGAGGGCGTCGATGGTGAAGCCCGCCGAATTGAGTTCCTCGGCTAGGCGTGCGGGGGTGTAATGCTGATACCAATTGAATATTTCCCAGCATTCTGTTGGTTCAATAATTAAAATCCGGTCCAGTGCCAGCGCTTCGTCGGGATACAGGAAGGTGCGCTGCATGCCCACGTAGTCCCCCTCCGCCCAGAAGCCCCCCATCAGATTCTTCTCAACAACCACCGTTTCTTTCTTCGCCGCGAAACTCCCCATGCCATACACCTCCAGGACGAACTTGCCACCAGGGTTCAGCATCGCATGGATCGTGGCTAACAAGCGGCGGCGCTGCGCTGGGGAGAGAACACAGTAATCGTAGTAAATCAGGGTGACAACATCAAACCCAGCGGGGAGCGGATCGGCAAGGTAGTCCGCCAGGAGATAACGAATGACCTTGCCGGTACGGGCGGCTTCCGCGACGGCATAGCCCAACGAATGGCTTGAAAAATCGATCCCAGTCACATCCGCACCCCGCATGGCGAAGCACGTCGCGTAGAGTCCGGGTCCGCAGCCAAGATCGCAAAGGGTTTTTCCCCCAAAACCCAGGTGGCGGTCCAGCCAGTGGGTGATGGAATTGATGGCCGCCAGCGGCCGCGAGGCCAGTTCGGTGCTTGGATCCAAATGCAGCGACAGCATCCGCTGAGCCAGGTGCGGTCGTGTCCATAGTTCTTTCGTCGTCAACCGCGAGAACGGAGCCGGCTGCTGCGTAAACTCACACAATGTGCAAAACATAACCACCCTTTCAGATGGGATTAACTGGGAAAACCATGGAATATTCTATGAGATGATAGAATGTACCCTGAAATTTGACATTGATTTTAGCGGATTTTACATCATGAATTATAAAGGGGATTCCCCATTCCCAGCCATAATTCATGGTCAAGTATTTTCGGACAACGGGCTCGATTTCTGAATAGGGATCTGCTATCCTGCCTCCCCGGCGTTTCTGTGACCTGACTTATGATCTCGATATAGCCTGCATAGCTAAACAGGCGGTTGCGCTTCTGGGTTGCCAGATTATTTTGATGGATCTGGCGCATCTTCCCCTTTGAGCACCGGTTTTCCATATTTCCAGTTGACGACATATTGACCAAGGGGCCTTTTTTTCTCCAAGGTTTTCAAGACAGCGTTCTGAAGTGCTTCCAGCATCTTATGCCCCTCTGGCGAGGGTTGCGCTTTCTTCCTGATATTCATGCGTGGGCCTCCTCTAGCAGGAGTTGGTAGTACTTTTCATAAAAAAATTTTACGATCATGGCCCTGCTGTTCAAAGACCCGAACCGGGCTCTCGCCGTCATTCATGAAGCAGGGGCAACGGTTGACCCGCTGGCTGAAATCGTTGAACAAATGGAGCAAACTGCGCGGAAAGCGGCGTTGGATATCAGGTACCCGGATGTTGTGCCCGTTTTGACATTGATTGAATTCCCCCGAATTATCACCCCTCCCAGGAGGGATTTCTCCTAAAAGACATGCCCCAACAGTTCAACTTCCTAATATGAAAAACCCGCCTGGCATCTTGCTGATGCGGGGCGGGTGGGGGTGGCGTTTGGTGGAGGCGGCGGGGGTTGAACCCGCGTCCGAGAATGCCGTACTGTAAAGTCCTACATGCTTAGTCTCTGCTTGGGTCTTACCGTTGTGAGTGCAAAAACGACTCACACAACGGCCAGCCTTCTAAAGGTTCGCGCCTCCAGCGAAGGCAACCTTTGGCGCTATCCCAGTCTTTATGACGCTCTTATCCAAACCGGCCAGGAAAAGTCGGGAGGAGCGCGCTGCTACTTAAGCAGCGAGAGGCAGTGCGTAATCTTCGGCACTTAAAGGTTTTCCGCCTTTTTAACGAGGCCGACGGAACCTCGGCATGCACTTCACAGCCTGTTCATCCCCGTCGAAGCCATATCGCCCCCAAGAGTGACATGCTGTTAAAGCTTAGTATAGCGGATTTGATCCAAAAAACAAGAGGGTATTTTGCGGATCGAAAACGAGTTTGTTTATCTCCCCTCAATCCTTGGTCCCGATTTCGTCAACGAAAACGGTTTGGATCAAGTCGTCTTCTTGCTTCTCATGGGAGCCCAGTTGCTGGATGAGGTTTTTGATTGTTTCACATACCCCTTCCAACTTTTCCGGTGAGGTCGAGCCGCTGGTCAGGGTTTGGATAATATCGTCACACTGATCCAGAATCTCCTCATGCTCTTTCTTGAGATGGAGGACCACCGATTCCGCCTGGGGGCGTTCTTCGAGGACGGGAGTCATGAATCCCCCCTCTTCCTCGATCTTAAAATGCTCCTTCAGGTGGCTGCGCAATTCGCTCACCAGATCGCGCAATTCCTCCTGATTGGAGGGCTGGCCTTGGCCACAGCGAATTTTGTCCTTGAGGCGGCGGATTTGCACATTGATCTCGCGGTGCTCCTCCATGGCTTTTTGGTAAATGCGGTCCATATTCATGATGCTCTCCCTTCTCACCGAATCTTCTCCTATTGTCCCTGTTTTGTCGTTGAATGGCAATAGAAATTTTCGGAATTTTGATCAAGGGGTAACACGGGCCGGTGTCAGATCCAGCGGGGCGGGTTCTGCTTGTGCCGTGGGCAGGGGGTCTGGTTCGTAAGACGGGGCAGTGAAGCGGGACCCCGTCCCCCCGATCGATGAACTCTTTAGAATCGAAACCGTGCCCTTCCGGACCCAACATGAAACCATGTTCCGCCCGTCTTTCATGGCGCCCTTGGCGACGGAGACCTTCCCATCCGCCCACAGGGGCATGTGGAAATCAGAATGAATCCGCCCGTTCTCCACCCGGATATCAAACAGGGCGCTGGATTCTTGGGGAATGCGCAGGATCACATCGCCATCATCGATCCGGCAATAATAATTATGGGCCAGTATTTTGCCCGCATCCGCCTTTAATGTGCCGTGATTGATATAGACATCCAGCGCGTCTTCAAAGCGCAAGCATTCTACATCACCCCGGCGGTTGTCGATCTCCAGGCGGCCCTTGATATTGGTAATCAGCACGGGTGCTTCGTATCCGTTGAACACCACGCTCCCACCCACCTGGTTGATCGTCACATCGCCATATTGATGCTGAATTGCCAGATCCCATCCCACATCCTGGATGGAAACGGTCCCATCCCGTGTATCCATTCGCAGGGATTGCTTGACGGAACGAACGGTGATGTTGCCCTTTTTGGAACGAATTTGCAACTTCCCCTGGATGGATTCTGCCTTCACATCCCCATCCCGGTGGTCGATGGAGACATGGTTCTGAATATCTTTTACCCCAATCCGCCCCTGCCGCACATCCATATCCAAGGCAAGAAAACTGGGGACATGCAAGACGAAATTGACATCCTTTTCTTCTACCTGCACATCGGATGAACTCCCGGGGCCATGGTATTCTAGCGCCAGGCGATTGCCCGACTTCTCAAACGCGACGATCTGGATCGATTCAGTCGCCAACTGCGCGGTGCGGGGATCATTGGCGACCACGCCCTTCGTTCCTTCCAAAAGAATAAAGGGTTTGTCCCACCCTTCTACATTGACATTACCACTCCGGTGGTTGATCTCCAGGATTTTGGTGTTGGCAGGCACCATGATTTGTTTGGTGAACGCTTCCTGATTGGTGATGGGTGGGGAAGCGCTGTGGGGTGTCTGGGTGGCGAAAAGCCCCAACACCAAGATTCCAATAAAGATAAGAACGATCAATTTGGGTTGCATAATCCTCAACTCCTGCATACAAACTCACGTGAAATCTGGTCTCCACCAGTATACCACAGCTTTGATCGGGGGCAGAGAGCGGGTTTTGCTTTTCCGGTGGAAAAGCCCTGCCTTTTCCCCTGGGCTTTCGTTAGGGGTTCCCTATCCCCGCTTTCGTGGCTATTCTCCCCTAGGGGACTTCCCCCGCCCGTGGCTGGTCCTGGCTGGCTCGCTACTCGGTTCGCACTATCGGACCCAATTGTGAATCTGCTTTTTGCTTGCGTTTCCGGTCCCACACCCCACGAGGCCAATTCATCACACCAAACGAACGAGGTGACTTATATGAGTTTTATGGATCAATATTTGGAGAACGGTGTCGAAAAATACATGGAATTGATTCAACGGCTGGATTCTCTCTTGGAAGAAGCCGAGGCTTCTTCGGATACCGATAGCAGTGGGGATGAACGGATCGAGGATCTCCAAGCCATTCGTAACGAATTCATCACGAATGTCAAAAATTGCGGAATCAACAAAACCATCATTGAAAAAACCGACCGGATGCTGAGCGTCTTCTAATCAACTCCTTCTCTCTATTGGGCCTCCTTGTTTTCTAGCGCAGGGCTGCCCCCCTTTATCCCAACCAATCTACT
>JAVFAP010000131.1:0-8794 GCA_034002445.1 bacterium
AAAAGTTGGCTCTGGATGGCTTCCGGTACTTCTTCATACTGGGCGAGCAGCATACTGTAGGTGGCTCGACCCTGAGACAGCGACCGGAGAGTGGTTGCATAACCAAATGTTTCTGAGAGTGGAACCAAGCCATTGATGACTTGCAACAGGCCCCGCTTATCGATGGCCTGTGTTCGGCCTCGGCGGGAATTCAGATTGCCAATGATATCCCCCATAAACTCGTCGGGAGTGACAATCTCAATTGCCATGATGGGTTCCAGGAGAACGGGCCGCGCTTGTTCGAGAGCAGTTCGAAACGCAATCGAGGCAGCAATTTTAAACGCGATCTCTGTGGAGTCGACAGGATGGAAGGACCCATCCACAACTTTAACCCCAACGTCCACTATTGGGTACCCGAGTAGAATACCACTTTGTAAATTTTCTCGAAGGGCTTCATCGATAGATTTGACGAAATTTTTGGGGATTTTTTCTTCCGTCACGCAATTTTCAAACAAAAATCCTGTTCCAGGTGCCAGGGGAAACACTTCCAAGGCCAATTGCGCATAATGGTTCCGCCCTCCTTGCTGGCGCTCTAGCGTTTCTCGCCTGGTATAACGGCGGGAAATCGTCTCCCGGTAAGCAACTTGTGGCTTGCCAACGTTGGCTTTCACCCCATACTCACGCATGATCCGATCGACGATGATTTCCAAGTGTAATTCCCCCATCCCCGAAATGATGGTTTGCCCGGTCTCTTCATCTTCCTTGACATGGAAGGTCGGATCCTCATCCATGATCTTTGCCAAGGAAAAAGTGAGTTTGTCCTGATCGGCAACGGTTTTGGGTTCGATCGCAACCGAAATCACCGGGTCGGGATATTCTAAACTTTCCAGCAGAATCGGTTTGGTGGGTTCACACAGAGTGTCCCCCGTGGACGTCCGGTTCAAACCCAGAGCGCAGATAATATCCCCTGCCGAGGCAATTTTGATTTCTTCCCGCTTATTCGCGTGCATTCGCAAGAGGCGGCCGACTTTCTCTCGCTTGTCCTTCACCGCATTGAGGATGGAATCTCCCACCGAAACCTTCCCAGAATAAATACGAAGATAAATCAGTCGGCCATGGGTATCGGTCTGGATTTTGAAAGCTAGCGCGGAAAACGGTTCCTTCTCGCTGGGGCGCCGCTCTTCTTCCTTTTGCGTCACCGGATGGATCCCTTTGACAGGCGGCACATCCAAGGGCGAGGGCAAATAATCTACCACGGCGTCCAACATCATCTGGACCCCTTTGTTACGCAATGCGGAACCACACAAGACGGGGACGATCTGGTTGGCAATGACGCCTTTCCGAATCACGGATTTGACTTCCTCGACGGAAATGGCATCCCCCTCCAGAAATTTGGTCAACAGATGATCATCCAGATCGGCAAGAGACTCAATCAACTGCATTCGCGCTTCTTCGGCGGCCTCCCGCAGGGCGGCGGGAATCTCGACAATCTCGAATGTCTTCCCCAGATCATCGGCGTCTTCCCGCCACATCCGGGCAATCATCTCGACCAGATCGATCACCCCTTGAAAGGCACTTTCGGCACCAATCGGCATTTGGATGGGAACTGGTTTCGCTCCCAGCCTTTTTTGGATTTGCCGCACCACGCGGGCAAAATCGGCGCCAATCCGGTCCATTTTGTTGATAAAAGCAATCCGCGGAACGTGATACCGGTCGGCTTGCCTCCAGACGGTTTCAGAT
The DNA here is from genome assembly GCA_034002445.1 of bacterium. Taxonomy (GTDB): domain Bacteria; phylum Hinthialibacterota; class Hinthialibacteria; order Hinthialibacterales; family Hinthialibacteraceae; genus JAVFAP01. Next base: position 1,720 of record JAVFAP010000131.1, read on the forward strand.
TGGGGCTCCACCCCCCCGACCGCACAAAAGACTACAACGGCACCATCCAGCACGCGCAAGGAACGCTCCACCTCAATGGTAAAATCCACATGCCCTGGGGTGTCAATCAGGTGAATGTGCGCGTTTTTCCATTGGCAATAGGTCGCCGCCGAGGTAATCGTGATTCCCCGTTCCTTTTCTTGCTCCATCCAATCCATTTCAGCGGCGCCATCGTGGACTTCCCCAATCTTGTGGGTTCGTCCGGCATAATACAAAACGCGTTCGGTGGTGGTGGTTTTCCCTGCATCGATGTGGGCCGCGATGCCGATATTGCGGATTTCTGAAAGAGGTATAGTCCCGTTACTCACAGCAGTCTTCTATCTTATCATCGTACACTGACACTACATCAGGCAGGCGTGCAAACCAGGTCACAAAAAGAATGGATATCCGGAGGGGCATCCCAAACATCACGGAATTGTAAAATTGGCAGAAAACAGTGAATGCTTTCTGCCAATCCCATGAATCCTGTGATTTCAGAAAAAGAACTGCTTACCAACGATAGTGCGCAAACGCCTTGTTTGCTTCGGCCATTCTGTGCGTATCTTGTTTTTTCTTGATCGAAGTCCCTTGGTTGTTGATCGCGTCCAGCAGTTCACCCGCTAATTTGTTTCTCATTCCCCGTTCATTGCGAGAACGGGAAGCGGCGACGATCCAACGGATTGCCAGGGTTTGGCGCCGTTCGGGCCGGACTTCCACCGGAACTTGGTAGGTCGCACCACCCACGCGGCGGGAACGGACTTCCAATGCCGGCTTGACATTATCGACAGCCTGCTCAAAGAGTTCCATGGGGGCTTTGCCTAATTTGGCGGAAATTTCTTCTAACGCGCCATAGAAAATACTTTCGGCGATCGATTTTTTGCCTTTCAACATCAAACCGTTTATAAATTTGGTTACCAGGACGCTGTTATATACGGGATCTGGTAATACTCTACGTTGTTCTGCTCTGTTTCTTCTTCCCATCTTACCTTTACCAACCCTTGTAATTGGTTTTTTTATTGATTTTTATTTCGGTCTTTTTGATCCATATTTGGAACGGCTGCGGCGGCGTTTATCGACCCCGATCGTTTCCAGCACGCCACGGATGACGTGATACCGTACCGAAGGCAAATCCTTGACACGGCCCCCACGAATCAAAACAATCGAGTGCTCCTGGAGATTATGACCTTCCCCGGGAATATACGCATTGACTTCGATGCCATTGGTCAAGCGGACACGAGCCACTTTCCGCAGCGCGGAGTTCGGCTTCTTTGGGCTCATGGTCCATACCCGCGTGCATACACCACGCTTTTGCGGACACCCCTTCATGGCTGGGGCTTTACTCTTTTTCGCTTTCGTTGTACGCCCATTTTTAATAAGTTGGTTAATTGTTGGCATAAGCTTATCGTTCTTTCTTCTTGCTGCAATTTGAACAGATCAGTTCTATCTGTTACCTTTCATTGGGGTATCAAATCAGGCATAAAAAAGGACACCGAACCCCACGGGCCGTTATCCACGCCTCGTCGGCAGAAGTATATTATGCACAAGTTAGACAGGTTACCGGGCCTGTCCCTGTTCGTCAAGGGTTTGAATTCCCTGCGGGGAAAAAAAGCGGAAGGATTGGAGGGGAGAGCACTTGGCTCTCCCCTTCCCTACAATCCATTCCGGGCCATTCCCCTAAACCGTGGCTTTATCCATCTCTTGCTCGATAATTTTATCGTAGTAGTCCTGATGGAAACGCCAGCCAGAACCGGCGGGAATCAAGTGCCCCATGATGACGTTTTCCTTCAGGCCCAACAAGTGGTCAATCTTACCACTGATGGCCGCCTGGGTCAGCACGCGGGTCGTCTCCTGGAAGGAGGCGGCGGAAATGAACGACTCGGTTCCCAACGAAGCTTTCGTAATCCCCAGCAATTTGGGTTTGAACTGAGCCGGTTTCCCCCCCTTGCGCATAACCTGATCATTTTCCCGCTGGACCACGAAACGGTCGATATCATCGTCCTGTAAGAACATCGTGTCGCCAGGATCCGTGATCGTAACCTTGCGCATCATCTGCCGGACGATCGTTTCAATATGTTTATCATTGATGCCGACGCCCTGGAGGCGATAGACTTCCTGAATTTCGTTCAACAGATATTTCTGCGTCGCCCGTTCCCCCATAACTTCCAGGTATTCATGAGGGTCAATCGAGCCATCGACAAGTTTATCGCCGGTGGAAACCCAGTCGCCATCGCTGACAATAACGTGCTTGCCGACATCGACCTCGTGCGCGGAAAGGACTTCGCCATCCTTATCGCAGATCAGGATGATACGCGTCCCCCGTTTGCGCTTCTTCTCGAGTTTGCGTTCCATCTCCTCATCGATCTCTTCCGGCTTGGGTAAGCGGACCCAGCCATCGACCTTGGTAATAATCGCCAGGTCGCGGGCTTTGGGCCGACGGGCTTCGAAGAGTTCTTCCACTCGGGGCAGCCCACCTGTCACGTCACGGGATTTAAAGCTTTCCCGAGGAATCTTCGCCAGGATATCCCCGGCCATGATGTCATCACCATCATTGACCACAATGTGGGAACCGGACGGCAAGGGGTGATATTCCGGATCGGTACCGCGCTTGACAATGTTGATCGAGGGGTGCTTATCTTCTCGGTGCTCCATGATGATCATCTGCGCGGCTCCGCCTCCGTGTTCGCCACGTTGACGGCGCATTGTTACCCCTTCAATAATCTGATCGAAGCGGCACTTCCCGTCCTTCGCCGCAATTTCCGCTTTAAAGTAGGGATCCCACCGGGCGATAATGTTCGCGGCTTCGTTATTCCCAGAGGTGCGATACGCGCTATTGCCGTTATACCGGATTTCTTCCCCATCCCGGATATAGATGATCGCCCCCAGCGGCAACCCTGGATCGAGTTGGCGGAACTGGTCCACCACCTGTTCGGTATGAGCCATGATGAAGCCGTTGAGGACATCCGCGCCGTCTTCGATGGTCAAGATCGAACCGGCGGGTAAGGTATACTCTTCGATAATCTCTTCGTTTCGATCCACGATGCGAATACGCGGGATTTTATCCCCCGCATAATCGGTAATCACCGATTTCAGGTTGTTGGTACCCGGATCCAGCACGCGCCGCACCGTAATCCCTTCCAGGATGTCCTTATACCGGACCTTCCCTTCCCCATGAGCGACCGTGGGAGTGCGGTGGAAAGCCAGAACATCGCCCGGTTTCACCGAGTCTCCGTTCTTGATCATCAGGCAATGACCGGGTTGAAGAGTTATCGTCTCCACAGTCTTGCCCTTGGTGACTGAAATTTCGGCATTGATTATATGATAAGGAATACAGAAAACATCCTTGTCCTTTACCAGATCCTTGTCCTTGAAGTTCTCAAAATTGACCTTGCCTTCCACTTTGGAAATCAAGGGTACGATCGTGGGATCCCAGGTAGCGATGGGCTCCATGGTCTCACACTTATCGTTGTCATTTTTGAAGATCTGGGCTCCAACAGGAATACTGGGGAACCGGGCGATCTCTTTCCCGCGAGAGTTGGTCAGCATCAACGATCCGCCCCCTCGCAGAACAACTTTCTTATCGCCGAGATCCAGAACGTCAAGATTCTCGTACCGCAAGATGGGATTGGTTTTACTTCCCAGATCCGGGCAAGCGATCCCCGAGCGCATCATGAGAGGACGGCCGACGGTATTGATCGTCACCAATTCGTTGTTGCGGTTAGAAACCGCCCGCAAATTGATGTATTTTACAATCCCGGATTCGCCATCGCGCAACCCGTTATGCGAAGCGGTATTTTTACGTACCCGGATTTCGGATTCTTCCAAAATACGGCTTGTCGTCCCCCCGATGTGGAAGGTACGAAGAGTCAGCTGCGTCCCGGGTTCCCCAATGGATTGAGCGGCCACGATCCCCACCGCTTCGCCGTTGCGTGCCAGGTCTCGGCGTGCCAGATCCCAGCCATAACACTTGGCGCAAACGCCGCGCGGTGATTCGCAAGCCACCACCGAACGGATGAAAACCCGTTCAATCCCGCACTTTCCGATCATGTGCGCGGAATCTTCATTAATCACTTCGCCTTGGGCGACAATGAGACTGCCCGTCAGCGGATTGTAGATATCTTCCGCCGCCACGCGACCGAGGATCCGGTCTTCGACATTTTCAATGACATGATCCCCTTCCTTGATGGCTTCCACGTACAAGCCCGCGAGGGTACCGCAATCCTGTTGCGTGATGATCATATCCTGCGCAACATCAACCAGACGGCGGGTCAAATATCCCGCTTCCGCTGTTTTCAGCGCCGTATCCGCCAGCCCTTTCCGCGCACCGTGGGTCGAGATGAAATATTCAAGAACGGTCAGGCCTTCCTTGAAATTCGATTCGATCGGCGATTCGATAATTTCGCCGATCCCCCCGGTGAGTTTCTTCATCGGCTTGGACATCAGCCCGCGCATCCCTGCCAACTGACGAATCTGCTGTTTGGAACCACGAGCCCCGGAATCGGCCATGATGTAAATAGGATTGAATCCTTGATTGGATTTCTCCAATTCATCCATCATGGCTTGGGCAACGGCTTCCGTGGTATGGATCCAGCGGTCGATTACTTTGTTATATCGTTCAACATCCGTAATCGCCCCTTTTTCAAACTGATCCATGACCACTTGCACATCGCGGCGGGCGTCTTCCAGCAGCGTTGCTTTCTTTTGGGGAACGACCATGTCATCCAAACCGATGGAAATCCCACCCAGTTTGGCGTAACGATAGCCGATATCCTTTAGATCATCCAAGAAGCGGGCGGTTCGTTCTTTCCCATAGAGCTTGTAACAATCCAAAACCAGTTTGGATAAAGTTTTCTTATCCATGGTTTTGTTTTTAAACCGCATCGAGTCGGGTATGATGTCGTTGAAGAGAATCCGACCCGCCGTGGTCCGCATCCGCGTCCCACTGATCCGCACTTCCACCTCTTCCTGCAACCCGATGGCTTCATGGTCCAAGGCGATAATCGCCTCGGTTTCATCGGTGAAACGCTTGGGGGTGTTGGTGTCGATCGGAATGCGAATTTTCGTCAAGAAATAACACCCCAAAACAATATCCTGGCTGGGAGTCGCGATGGGTTTTCCATTGGCGGGGCTGATGATGTTGTGTTGCGCCAGCATCAGATCCCGGCACTCATCCTGCGCCTCTTGGGAGAGGGGAAGGTGAACAGCCATCTGGTCCCCGTCGAAGTCCGCATTGAAAGCCGCGCAAGTCAAGGGGTGAAGCCGGATGGCTTTTCCTTCCACCAGCCGCGGCTGAAAGCCCTGAATCCCCATCCGGTGCAGGGTGGGAGCGCGGTTGAGAAGAACGGGGTGGTTTTGAATGACTTCTTCCAGCACATCATAGACCTCGGGGTCGCCCCGCTCGATCTTACGCTTGGCGCTGCGGATGGTGGTGACTTCGTCTAGCTCTTCCAAACGGCGAATGATGAACGGTTCAAACAGTTCCAACGCCATCTGTTTGGGCAAGCCGCATTCGTTATACCGCAAATCCGGCCCGCAGACGATAACCGAACGACCCGAATAATCGACTCGTTTCCCCAGCAGGTTTTGACGGAAACGGCCTTGCTTCCCTTTCAGCATATCACTGAGGGATTTCAAAGGCCGGTTGTTGGATCCCTTCACCGGGCGGCCCCGGCGGCCGTTATCCAACAGCGCGTCCACCGCTTCCTGAAGCATCCGCTTTTCGTTCCGAATGATCACCTCGGGCGCGCGCACTTCTTTCAGTCGGCGCAGCCGGTTGTTGCGGTTGATCACCCGGCGGTACAGATCGTTCAGGTCCGAGGTCGCAAAACGTCCGCCATCCAGAGGAACCAAGGGGCGCAGATCGGGAGGAATGACCGGCAGGACATCCATGATCATCCACTCCGGCCGGTTATCACTGGAACGAAAATCCTCGATCACTTTCAAGCGTTTGATGCACCGCTTCACCCGCTGCTTGGATTTCCCTTCGCGGATCGTCACGCGCATCTCTTCCGCCAGGACCTCAAGATCCAGGTTCATCAGAATTTCCTTGACGGCTTCGGCTCCCATGCCCACGCGAAAATCATTGCCGTATTCTTCGCGCAGCCGGGCGCATTCCCGCTCGGAGATGACATCCAGATCGTTTAGTCCGGTGCTGCCTGGATCAAGAACTATGTATTCTTCATAGTACAGAACGCGTTCCAGCGATTTGATGGACATATCCAACAAAAGAGCCATCAAACTAGGCACACCCTTGGAAAACCAGATGTGCGCGACCGGCATTTCCAATTCAATATGGCCCAGCCGACTGCGTCGGACTTTGGATTGGGTCAATTCAACACCGCAGCGATCGCAGACGACCCCTCTGTGTTTGATCCCCTTGAATTTCCCGCAAGCACACTCGTAATCCCGGGTGGGGCCAAAGATGCGTTCGCAGAAAAGGCCATCGTTCTTGGGTTTATATGTTTTATAATCGATCGTTTCCGGATTTTTTACTTCCCCGTACGACCAACTGCGGACCTGATCCGGCGAAGTCAGCGAAATCTTGATGGCGCGGACCTTGTTGATGTCCCGCACCTCATCTTCCCGCCGTTTCGCTGCTGGAGTTTGGAGGGATTTCCACATGGAAGTTCTCCTGCTTTCTTCGTTATTGGTAACTCTCGGTACGTTCCGCCAAGGGCTTAGAGATCGTTTTCCGTAGAAACCGGCTGTGCTTTTTCGGTTTCTTCTTTATGGGCGGCCTCATCTTCTTCTCCTGTTTGATCTTCGATCAGCTCGATCCCCAGAGCCAAACTTTGGAGTTCTTTGACAAGGACGTAGAACGATTCGGGCAATCCGGGCGCCCGGGCATTTTTCCCTTTGACGATGGCTTCATAGATGCGGTTTCGTCCGACGATGTCATCCGATTTCACCGTAAGCAATTCTTGGAGAGTGTGCGCCGAACCATACGCTTCCAACGCCCAGACTTCCATTTCCCCAAGACGCTGACCCCCAAATTGCGCTTTCCCTCCCAACGGCTGCTGGGTAACCAGGGAATAGGGCCCGATCGTGCGGGCTTGCAACT
>JAVFAP010000132.1:0-8772 GCA_034002445.1 bacterium
CGGGCTTCGGATACTTTGAGTTTTTTTCGGCGTTTGCGGGTGGGCATCATCTTCTCAATCATATCCTTGATGTCGATCCCCATCTCTTCCAGCCCCGCTCCTGGCGGAATGCCAACCATGACGTTGCCGGATTTATCCTTGACTTCGCACTCGATCGTTTTGTCTTCCAGTTTTCCATCCCGCAGCATTTGGCGGAACCGGTCCCGGGTGGTTTCATAACTGCGTTCTTGCGCCGCCTCCGGTCCGGAAGTGGCGGGATCGCTGGATGGGTAGGCGCGGGAAGGGAGATGATTGGGCAAAAGCAGATCCAGGATGCGTTCTTCCGTGGCTTGCTCGGCCAGATCCCGGCATTCGTCCATCATGCTGGTTTTTCCCTGGGTGATGGCGATTTCTACCAGATCGCGGATCATGGATTCCACATCCCGACCGACATATCCCACCTCGGTGAATTTGGACGCTTCCACCTTGATGAAAGGGGCATCGTCCAGGCGGGCAAGGCGGCGGGCGATTTCCGTTTTTCCCACCCCGGTGGGGCCGATCATGATGATGTTTTTGGGATAGACATCTTCCTGCATTTCTGGTTCCAGCAAGCGGCGCCGGGCCCGGTTGCGTAAGGCGATGGCGACAGCTTTCTTGGCGTCTTCTTGCCCCACGATGTATTTGTCGAGTTCCGCGACGATTTGCCTTGGGGTAAGTCCCGGTACCCGGGTTCCCACCGCCAAAGGGGTCGAATGGATTTGTTCTGCCATGGTTTTTCCTTGTGGTATTATTTCTTGAGGTTCGTGGATGCGCCTTGGGAATTGGGCAGGCGTTCGATCACAATATTCTTGTTGGTGTAAATGCAGATATCGCCCGCGATTTTCATCGATTCTTCGGCGATTTGGTCCAGGGGCATCTGGGTGTGTTTCAGTAACGCCTTGGCGGCGGATTGGGCGTAGGGGCCCCCAGAACCGATGGCGATGATGCCGTCATCGGGCTCGATCACATCGCCCGTGCCGGAGATGACCAGGGTGATGGTTGCATCGGCAACAATCAACAGGGCTTCCAGGTGGCGCAGCATTTTGTCCGTGCGCCATTCCTTGGCCAATTCCACGGCGGAGCGGGTGACGTTCCCGTTGTATTCGTCCAATTTGGCTTCGAATTTTTCAAACAGAGTAAAAGCGTCGGCGGCCGTTCCCGCGAAGCCGGCCAGGATTTTTCCTTGGTACATCGTGCGGACTTTTTTGGCGGTTTGCTTCATGACGGTGTCACCCAGGGTGACCTGCCCATCGCCAGCGATCACAACCTCGCTTCCCCGACGGACCGAAAGAATGGTTGTCGCGTGAATGGATGCAAAACGGGATGGATTCAATCGGGTTCTCCAATACAAAGAGTCGTTCGTCTTTTGGTATTTTACACAAAATGTTCAAAGTTTCAGGTGCTGGCTGCTTTCGCACCCGGTTTTCTTCCTCACGTCAAGGAAGGAGACCGCCTGGGGGGGGAAGCCTACCCTTCATCATCGCGGGCCCCCCGGTACAATAATAGTAACCATGCGGTGAGGGCAATCCTCCACTCTATTTCGATAAAGAGAATTCCATGCAAACCACGGCGTATTTCATTGATTTTGATTTCACCATCTCGCGCGGCGATGTATGGGACGCCATCGTCAAACATTGCGCTCCCGATCTGTGGCAAGAGGTGGTAGCCCAGTATATCCGGGGTGAAATCACCTCCCGTCAGTACAATTTGCGGATCGCGGAAATCATCCAGCCGGATAAAGAAGAGATCACGGAACTGGTGTTGTCGATCGGGATCGATCCGACGTTCCCCGATTTTGTGCAGTGGGCGACGCGGAGGGAGTCTCCCCTGACCGTGGTCTCGGATGGGTATGATTTTTACATTGACCTGTTGCTCCGCGCCGCCAATTTGGATTTTTTACCCGTTTTCTCGAACAAGATGGTTTGGAAAAAGGATGGAATTGACGTAGAATTTCCTTTATACAGAGCGGATTGCCCCGTCGATATGGCGCATTGCAAGTGTCAGCACTTCGAAAAGTTCCCGCTGGCGCGCCACGTCTACATCGGTGATGGGATTTCCGATATTTGCGCCGCCACCAAGTGTGAAACCATTTACGCCAAGCGGAATTTGCTGGATCACTGTGTCCAGAACGAAATTCCCCATACGTCATTTGAAAATTATCATCAAATCATCCAAGCCGAAGAAGCGCTGCTGGTTGGCACACTCTGACAGAAAACCGTGTGCTGGCTGGTTTTTTCTGTAAAGCCGCCCAGAAAGGGGCACTGTGATGACAACGCAAAAAGTAACCATCCCTGTTTTAAAAAAAATGAAGAAGCAAGGAACCAAGATTTCCATGCTGACCGCCTACGACTATCTGTTTGCCAAACTGATGGACGAGAGTGGCGTGGATACCCTCTTGGTGGGGGATTCGTTGGGCATGGTGGTGCAGGGGCATGAGAATACCCTGCCCGTAACCATGGAAGATATCATTTACCACACCCGAGCGGTCAAGCGCGCCGTTTCTCGGGCTTTTGTGATAGCGGATATGCCGTTTTTGTCGTACCAAATTACCATCGAGGATGCCGTTTTTAACGCTGGCCGCCTGTTGAAAGAAGGCGGAGCGGACGCGGTGAAACTGGAGTGCTCCGGCAATACGATGGAAGTGATCTATAATATTGTCGAAGCGGGGATCCCCGTGATGGGGCATGTCGGACTGGGGCCGCAATCGTGTAAACAATTGGGGGGGCATTTCGTCCAGGGTAAAACCCCGAAAGCGATTCGGAAAATCATGCAGGATGCCAAGGATGTGGAAGAGGCGGGTGCGTTTTCGATGGTGATCGAAGCGGTCCCTTGGCAAGTGGCCAAGCGCATCACCGAAAAAGCCTCCATCCCCACCATCGGGATCGGCGCGGGTCCGCATTGCGATGGCCAGGTGCTGGTCTACGCCGATATGGTGGGCTTGTTTACCGCGTTTCAACCCCACTTCGTTCGCCGGTTTGCCAACCTGAGCGAAGAGGCTTCCAAGGCGTTCAAGCACTATGACGAGGCGGTCAAGAATGGCTTTTTCCCCACGCTGGACGAGAGCTATTCGATTGACAATTCCGTTTTAGAAAAATTATCGATGCCCCGGCGGGATTCGTCTGGCAAAGACAGCCCCAAGCGCTAACCGGGCTGAAAAGATCGGACCGAGAATTTCTTCAGGGGAATTCTCGGTCTATTCGTTTTTGTGGATGTTTCTTGGGATTTCCCCTCATGATATGGATGTATTTGGATGGGCTGCCCTGAACGAGATCCCTCTGTGACCCGAGGGAGGGTGCATGGTGGGGGTGGCCCCTTCCAAACAAAACCAAGGCTTCCGATAAAAAAATAGGCCTGTTTTTTGCTTTGCTATAGGGTGAATTCCCAGAAATCTGTGCCAATTTGACTCAAATCTCGAATAGGACTTAGCCATAATGGCAGACAAACGTGATTATTACGAAATATTAGGCGTCAGCAAAACCGCGACTGCGGATGAGATCAAGAAAGCGTATCGCAAGCAGGCTTTGAAATACCATCCGGACCGGAATCCGGGGGATAAGGACGCGGAAGACAAGTTTAAAGAAGCGACTGAAGCCTATGAAGTCTTGAGCAACGCCCAGAAGCGGCAAAACTACGACCAATTTGGCCATGCGGGAGTCAGTGGGGCAGGGTTTGGCAGTCAGGGATTCGGCAATGCCGCGTACCATGACTTCCAGGATATTTTTGGTGATTTTGGTGATATTTTTGAACGATTCTTTGGAGGGGGCTTCCGGTCCGGTGGCCCACGGTCGCAATCCCGGGTTCAACGGGGCGATGACCTCCATTTTTCCTTGGAAATTAGTTTGGAAGAAGCCTATAAGGGGACGGAAAAGCAACTGGAAGTGCCGCGCCAGGTGCCCTGCGAGAAATGCAGTGGCTCGGGTTGCGCGCCAGGCTATAGCCCTGAAACCTGTTCTCAGTGTGGGGGCAGCGGGCAGATCAATTTGTCCCAGGGCTTTTTCAGTATCTCTCGCCCCTGCAACCGCTGTGGGGGAAAAGGCCAAAGCATCACCCACCCCTGTGTGGCTTGTCATGGCTCGGGTCGTGTGAAAAAACGCAGAAAAGTGAATATCAAGATCCCGGCTGGGGCCATGAATGGATTGAAATTGAAGGTCAGCGGGGAGGGCGAAGCGGGATATCATGGCGGCCCGTCCGGGGATTTGTACCTGATTCTACAAGTCCAGGATCACCAGATTTTTACCCGCGAAGGGGATGATCTGATGTGTGAAGTCCCTATTTCATTTACGCAAGCCGCATTGGGGACCGATCTCAAAGTGCCAACCCTGAACGGCAATGTCTCCATGAAAGTCCCGGCGGGTACGCAAACGGGGAAAGTGTTTCGACTTCCGGGGAAAGGCATGCCCAACTTGCGCGGGTATGGCAATGGGGATCAATTGGTGCGGGTGATGATCGAAACCCCCTCCCGGCTTTCCGCGCGGCAACGGGAACTGCTGGAAGAATTCGCTCGCATCAGTGGGGAAGATACCCATCCCCGCACACAATCTTTCTTTGAAAAAGTGAAACAAGTCTTCGGTGGGTAACAGTTTTTCAGATTTCGGGTATGATATACCCTTAATTTCGTTTAGATCATAACGAATTCCGTCACAGGATAGGAGATCGTGATGAAGAGCGCTTATGAACTGGCGATGGAGCGTCTCGAGAAAGAGTCCCCCTCCGGCCCTCCGTTAACCGAGGATCAGCGAGCCGAACTCGCCGCCGTGGATAAAAAATATCAAGCCAAATTGGCGGAAATTAGGATTCTGGCGGAGCAAGAGAAAAAACAAGCGGCTGGCGATTACGCCACCCTGCGAGAGATTGAAAACCGGATGGCGCTGGATCTTCGCCGGGCTGAAGACGAGTGTGAAGAGAGAAAAGCGGCCATACGGAATCAAACCCAATAAGCCAATTCCAGCGACAGCCCGTTCCACACCAAACCGGATTGCGGCAGGCACGGTCCAGGCAACGTTCTCTGTGTGCTTATGGGCAGAGAAGAGCGGGCAAATCGCGAAGAGAAGCCCATGCGTCATAACCAAAATCAAATCGAACCCACAGGTCAAAAGGAGGGGTGCCGTTGAATCAAGTGTTTCAAGGAAAATATGGTTTAATTTTAGGATCCTCGAGTGGATTTGGGCTTGCGACCGCGAAAGCCTTGGCGGCGAGAGGAATGAATATTTTCGGTGTGCATTTTGACCGCCGTGCCGCGATGAAACAGATTGAACAGGACATCGAGGAAATGAAAGCGAATGGTGTCGAGGTCCAGTATTTTAATTTCAACGCGGCCGATGAAGAGAAACGCAAATCCACGGTCCATGAGATCAAAGCCATTGTGGGGGAAGGCAACATTCTCCAGGTGGTGATGCACAGTTTGGCCTTTGGTTCGTTACGGGACTATTTTGCGGGATCGGAAGAGGATGAACTGACCCCCAAACAAATGGATATGACCATCGATGTCATGGCCAACAGTTTGGTGTACTGGGTACAAGATCTGCGTCGTCAAGGCCTGATCGGACGTGGTTCCCGGATCTTTGGGATGACCAGCGCGGGCGGGCACCGGGTTTGGCCCTACTATGGGGCGGTTTCCGCCGCTAAGGCCTCTCTCGAATCGCATATCCGTCAGATTGCGCTGGAACTGGCGCCTCATGGTGTGCGTGCCAACGCCATCTGTGCAGGGGTCACCGATACCCCTGCTTTGCGCAAGATACCTGGGAATGAAAACTTGGTGCAAGGCGCGATCGAACGCAATCCATCCAAGCGCCTCACGACGCCCGAAGATATCGCCAATGTCATCGCGCTGCTTGCTCAACCCGAAGCGGACTGGCTTACAGGGAACGTCCTCAATGTGGATGGTGGCGAAGATATCGTCGGATAAAATATTCCAATTCTTTTTACCCAATCCAAGGCAGGCTGGAGACAGCCTGCCTTTTTTCGCATCCCCGGCCCCGGTTTTGGGTGGCATGCTCCACGGCCCCTCGCCCTGTAATCCATGACTCATTCTTTCTACAATTTCTGGCTGGAGGAAGGATTATGATTGTTACCCATCTTGGTCTGAAGAACTGGCGCAATTTTCAAACCGTTGACCTGGAACTGCAGGAGCGAATGTTTATTGTCGGCCCGAACGCGGCGGGAAAATCCAATCTGTTGGACGCGTTCCGCTTTTTGCGGGATCTAGCACGTCAGCAAGGCGGAGGTTTGCAGAATGCCATTTCTCTTCGGGGCGGGCTATCCAAAATCCGTTGTCTGGCGGCCCGAAGAGATCCGTTGGTCGAAATCGATGTTGTATTGAAAGAAGAAGGGCAAATTGGGGTGGAATGGCGTTATCATCTCGCCATTGAACAAGAGGTGCGAGGGAATCGCCAACCCATTCTCGTGAAGGAAGAGGTCAGGAAGAATGGCAATCTCTTACTCCTCCGCCCCAACCCGGATGATCAAAAGGACAAAAAAAGGCGAACTCAAACTCACCTGGAGCAGATTAGCGCCAATATGGAGTTTCGGCCGATTGCTGATTTTTTTGCTTCTTTCACCTATTTGCATTTGGTTCCTCAATTGTTGCGTCATGCCAACGCCTATACAGGGCCCGGATTAGAAGGGGATCCGTTTGGCCGAAATTTTCTGGACCACATCGTGAAAACACCAGAAAAAACACGCCAGGCCCGGTTTAAAAAAATTGAAAAAGCCCTTTGCATGGCGGTTCCTCAACTCAAAACCTTGAGAGTCTCAAGAGACGAAACGGGTATTCCTCATCTCGAAGCTTTATATGAACATTGGCGGGCCAAGGGGGCGAAACAACGGGAAGATCAATTTTCTGACGGTACTCTGCGGCTGCTAGCCCTTTTTTGGTCTCTTTTGGATGGTAATTCCTTATTGCTTTTGGAGGAGCCTGAACTGTCTCTCAATCCAAGTATTATCCGCAAACTCCCGCCGATGATCTATCGCTTACAAAAACAGAAGAAACGCCAGGTCATTATCAGTACCCACAGCGCCGACTTGTTATTTGATAAAGGCATAGGAGGGGAGGAGATTATTTTGTTAACGCCGGATAAAGAAGGGACCATTGCCCGGCTCTCCTCCTCGATTCAGGAAATTCGCGATTTATTAGAATCGGGAATCTCACCTTCGGATGCGATTTTGCCGCATACCGAACCCAAAATGGTTGGGCAGCTGGAGTTGTTTCCCTTATGAACCCACTTTATGTCAATCTCGCAGTGGAAGACGAATTGAGTGAAGCCGCGTTACGACGGATCCTCCAAGAGGTGTCCCCATCATTCCAGGTTCGTGTTTGTTATGGGAAACAAGGGATAGGGTATTTGAAGAGAACGATTGAAGGATTCAACAAGGCGGCGAAAGGGCTCCCGTATATTGTGTTGGCCGATCTGGACCGAGAACAATGCCCACCCCATCTCGTCAAGAAATGGGTGAAGCAGCCGATCCATCCCCATCTAATTTTTCGGATAGCAGTTCGTGAGATTGAAGCATGGTTGTTGGCGGATCAGCAAGGTCTTACTCGTTTTTTGGGTCTTTCTCCTTCCGCCATTCCCACACCGGTCGAAGAAATACTGGATCCCAAACGAGAATTAATTGCCTTGGCAAGAAAGTCCAAGAAAAGAAAATGGAGAGAGGCTATTGTTCCGCCGCCAGGGAGTACCAAAACACAAGGATCTGATTACAATGCCGCCTTGCGAGTTTTTGTTGATACCCATTGGGATATCGGGCAAGCCAGATTACAAGCGCCCAGTTTAGATAAAGCCTGGCGAGCGATTGAAGCGCTGTTACCCTGATGTCTTTTGAAAAAGCCTGTCGCCATTTACGTCAAGGGATCCGAGTTTCATGACCCCAAAAAACCTGACCAGAGTCTACTCCATGTTGCTTACCCATTTCGGGCACCGGGGATGGTGGCCGGGGGATACGCCGTTTGAGATCATTGTAGGAGCCATCCTTACCCAGAACACGGCGTGGAAAAATGTGGAAAAAGCCATTGCCAATCTCAAAGCGGCCAAGGCGCTTTCGTATAAAGCGATCCACCAGTTACCGCAACCCATGCTGGCGGACTTGATTCGTCCCTCGGGGTACTATAACCAAAAAGCCAAAAAGCTGCATGCTTTCACTCAGTTCCTCAAAACGGAGTGTCGGGGCAGCCTGACCCAGTTGTTTCAGGAAGAAACCGGGCGTTTGCGCGAACGATTGCTTTCAGTGAAGGGGATTGGGCCCGAAACGGCGGACTCCATTCTGCTTTATGCGGCGGAGAAACCGGTGTTTGTCATCGATCTGTATACCTACCGTGTGGTCACCCGCCATGGCTGGCTGCCCGAAGATACCACCTACCAAGAGATGCAATACTTTTTCCAAGACCGCCTGCCTGTGGATGTGGCGTTATACAAAGATTTTCACGCCCAATTGGTCGCGGTCGGTAACCGCTTTTGCCGCCGAACCCCATCCTGCGAGGGTTGCCCGCTGCGTTGTGTGTTGCCGGGGTAAAAAAATCCCCCGGCGGGCGGGGGATTGTTGGTGGTGTGGATTGGGAGATTACTGGACCAGGACAACGGTACCCCGCGAAGGCCCTTTTTGGACGACACATCCGAACGAAACCTCCACCCCCGCGGGAATGGTGATGTCGTACTGCCATCCATCTTCGATCCGATTGCCCAGCATGGTCAGGATGTCGCAGCCTACAAAGGATACGGCCAGTTGCTCGGGCAGGCGGTTGTTGACCATTTCGGTCGA
>JAVFAP010000133.1:0-8764 GCA_034002445.1 bacterium
GGCCTCGGACTCTCCACGGTATACGGAATCGTCACCCAGAGTGGAGGATATGTGACGGTGGAGAGCCAGATTCAAGAGGGCACCATCATGCGGGTGTATTTTCCGCGGAATCATACCCCCGGCAAAACCCATAGCCCGCGCCAAGATCGCACCGAGAACCAGGAAGGGTATGGCACCTTGCTGCTGGTCGAAGATGAAGAAACCGTGCGGGAGTATGCGACGACCGTCTTGCGGGATGCGGGGTATACCGTTATCCAAGCGCCGAACGGAGTGGAGGGGTTCGCCCTATTTCAGAAGGATTCCGATACCATCGATGGATTGGTTACCGATATAGTCATGCCGGCCATGGGGGGGCTTGAGTTGAGCCAGGCGATCCAGCGGCTGAGGCCGGAGATTCCGGTGCTCTTTATGTCGGGCTATCCAGACCGCGGGAATGCCCAAATGGCGGGTTTGACCGCCAACGCCGCGTTTCTGCAAAAACCATTCACTGCCCTCCGCTTGCTGCAGAAAGTTTCTCAATTATTTGGAGATCATAAAGGAAAATAGAACCGGAACAGAGAATCCAGCGGCAAGACAACCGCCTCGAATCACAAGGATCCGAGGCGGTTGATTGTTTCCAAGCCCGTGACGGGGTCCTCAATACAAGGACCAATCGGGGACAACGACAAATTCCGTGGGGACTTCATTGGTCCCCGACGCCAGGGCGATGTAATCAAAGTCCAGCGTGCCCGCGTCGCCGGTGTTGCGGAAAGTAATGCGGAAGACCAGGTTGCCTTCGGGAATGCCCGCGTCGGCTTCGCGCGAGCGGTTAAAGAAGGCCCCTTGCGCCTGGGCGTCGTGGAAGTCCGCACTGTCGATATAATCGGGATCGCCCGGCTGGAGCGGGAAAGAATACTTAGCTTGTAATTGGCCATCCACATACAGCGCGGTCGCTTTTTCACCCGGCGTGATATTGTAGGTGATCCAATATTCATGCCAGACCTGGTTATCCCAGTTTTCATCGTATTTCCCAGGAATGTATTGGTCTACTTGTTCGCCAAAATTGGGGAAATTAAGTGAATCAGGATAGGCGGGTGAAAAGAATAAGCCGGAGTTCGATAGCCCCGCCCAGTTGGTCAGATCGGTATGGGCCCGGTTGATCACCAAGCCCAAGAGGTTGTATTGATCCGCATCCGGATAGCCGAAGGGAATATCGGTGCCAAACTGATCCTTGTGCGGGACCGAGCGAACCCGAAACGCGGCCACAGCCTTGGTGACAGGGCCTAAATCGTAGTTCAGGGTAATTTTGCGATTGCGAGGATCGCCAGAGAGGCTATACGGTTCTGCCGTGGTATCCCCGGGATCGTCAATCCGCAGGGCCACCCCGCCCATGCCGTCATCAATAAATCCGGGATTTTTCCATACCGTCCCCGCATGGGGGCCCGCGGGAATCACGGGTTGGAAGATATAGGAATCCGAGCCATTATCATGCGACCAGCCATCCAGGGCAATATCTTCCGGGCTGCCGAGGTCGGGATCGTAGATGTAATCCCACCCCATCACCGGCGGTTGCCAGGCGGTTTGCTTGGGGTAAAAGGCACGCTTCACGCCGATGGTTTGTACGCCGCCAATGGACGCCGTACCGATCGTCCCGGTCAACATCGGGGCCCCTTGGACTAGCTGGGGTGCGACCAGGGTGTAGGCCAGGTTGGTGACCCCCGCGGGCAGATTGAGATTCCAGGTAATCTGATTGGCCGCGACCGCCCCTTGATGGGAGATGGTGTTGACACTCCAGCCTTCGGGAAAGGATTCCACTATGGCCACCTGTTGGGCTTTTTGAGAGGGATTGAAAATCTGAAGATTGACTTTCAGCGAACTCCCCAACAGGATGGTGGGGCTATCCGTGCTGCGAATCGCCATGGGTTCATTGGCCCCCGGGGCGTCTGGGGCGGGATCGACATCGGTCAGAGTCAGTTGGTAAAGTTCAAACTGAATCGCGCCGCTACCCGAGTAGTTTCCGATGGCGGCGAGCACATCTCCATCCCCATCCCCATTGCCCGCGGGATAATTGCTGATGGGCAGATTATAATAGTTAGAAATCCGTTTATAGTCGCCGTTATCGTAGCGGGCATCAATCATGACTGCATCGCCGGAGGGGAGTTCGGTGATCCGCAGAGTCAGGGTGCGGCGGGATAGATTTTCTTCCGCCCCTTGTTCGATCACGTAGTCATTCAGCATTTGAGATTGAGTCAAGGCTCCATTGCCAATGGCCTGGAAAAAGATTTGGCTATCAGTATTGTAGTTCCCTGCCCCATAATTGAGACCAATCCCAGCGCCAGACGAAGTCAAGAACGGGATCCAAAACATCTGAGTGCGGGTTTGATCCACGGTGCCCGAGGCGAGATTGGCACGGTGCCCATACATCAGCCACTTGTGATCACAAACGATAAAAAGCTGATCTCCTGGGCCCGAAAGTTTGTAGGCATTGCGTAACACGGCGTTTTGGGCGGTTTGCAAGCCAAGATTGTCCGCAAGCGAAGCATCATCGGTGAAAATCATCGATTCGCCGGTGAATTCGCAAGCTGTCTGCGTGACAGCAACGTTGTCGGGGTTCTCGATCAATGTCCAATCCTGGGCGGTCCCCGCCAAGGTGGCTTCCGCGGGTACAACGGGGAGTCCGGTCACGCCAAAATTCCAGACGACCGATCCCCCCAGGGCCGATAGTGGCGCCAGGGCCAACACCAGACCAAGAAGCGAAATCCCCAATCCAAGAATTCTTCTCATTGTTACACTCCTCCATTCCTAGGATGATTTTGGCCGTGGGCCGAAAGCGAGCCAGCCCAGCGGAGCAGCCATCTGGAAGTGGGATTCATCCAGACGCCATGACCTCTACCATAAATTATAAAAAAAACAATTGCAAGCAAATTTTCATAAAATCGAATGAATAGAGATTATTCTCTTTCAGGTCATGGAATTCAGAGGGATAGGAAAACGCAGCCGGGATTGAATCATCAAAAAGAATGGAAAAGCACATTCGTTGATTGTTCTTGCCCAAAAACGAAAAGGCAGATTGGTTTTCCATGATGCATCTTGACAGTATTTTCGGGTTCAAGTAGCCTGATCAGACACAAAACTCTCTTTCCAGACCGGAGGAGAGGCAAACGAATCAAACAAGCCGAAGGGCCTGATTGGAGGATACTTCCGTGGAAGGTAAAGCATTAGGATTAGTCGAAACCCGTGGATTGGTTGGAGCGATCGAAGCGGCGGATGCCATGGTGAAAGCGGCGAGCGTAACCCTGGTTGGCAAGGAAAAGATTGGTGGGGGCTATGTGACCGTCATGGTTCGCGGTGATGTGGGCGCGGTGAAAGCGGCGACCGACGCGGGTGCGGCAGCGGCGCGCAAAGTGGGTGAAGTGGTTTCGGTGCATGTCATTCCTCGTCCCCACGCCGACATCGAAAACATCCTGCCCGAAAAGGCGTAAGAGCCCAACGGATCCTTTCCACCGGGGCCGCGCCGTTCTGATGCGCCCCCGGTGAAGGGATAGAGCGGGAGAACAAGTCGCCAGAAGTGATCCGCATAGCGATCACACTCTGTGTGCGAGGAAATCATAGATTATGGCCAATCCAACATGGGATGACGCCCTGGTTCAGCAAATCACCCAACGGGTGGTGGCGCGCCTGCGCGCGGCTCAGCCAGCCGCTGATTCCGCAGCCAAATGCATGGTGCCAGTCAATATATCGGTCCGGCATATTCATTTATGCCGGGAGGATTTGGACGTGCTCTATGGGCCCGGCTTTGACTTGGAACCACGCAATCCTCTCTACCAGCCCGATACCTATGCCGCGAAGCAAGTGGTCACCTTGGTGGGGCCGCGGATGCGGTGCCTGGGGGAAGTGCGGGTGCTAGGGCCCATGCGCAAAGCCACCCAGGTGGAAATATCGCGGACAGACGCCATATTTTTGGGGGTCGATCCCCCGGTTCGTCCCTCGGGAACCCTGGATGGCAGCGAAAAGTTGATCCTGGTCGGCCCCTCTGGCGTGGTGCATCTGAAGCAAGGGGTGATTCTCGCCAACCGGCATATCCACCTGCATCCCACCACCGCGGACCGGTTTGGGATCAAGGACAACGATTACCGCTCGGTGCGGGTGCATACACACAAGAAGACGGTATTTGAAGACGTGCAGATTCGTGTGAACCGCGAGTTCAAGGATGAGATGCATGTCGATACCGATGATGGGAATGCCTGCGGCATTCGTGGCGGGGAACTGGTTGAGATCCTCGTGTAGGAGCGGTGATGGAACTACGGGAATTGGAACAACTGATCCTTGAAGAAGTGCGCAAAGCCATCGCGGAACAAGCGCGGGGCGAAGAGACCCTTCTTCCGGCGGATACGAATGAAACCTTGGACTCGAACGCGTGCCGGGGTCCGGTGTGCTCGGTCCGTTCCGAATCCACCCCGATCCACGCGCCGCAGCCAGCCCTCCCAGCCGAAGCCGGAGCCGCCAGTCCCCATACCAACGGTCCTGCCGTGCTCCTTTTGTTTTCTTGTGCCCGCGAAGCCTGGGATACCCTTTCCACTGCTTTTATCCGGTGGCAGAAGGAAGGCTTCCGTTTGGACGCAGTAATCGCGCCCACCGCCTGTGATTTATATGAAACCGATGAATTATCCGCCTTGGGGATTACATTCATCGATCAGCCTAAAAAAATCCGGTCTCTGATGATGGACATGCGCGCGTATTCTGGCGTATTTTGTCCTTCAATGAGCCGAAATTTTGCTTCGAAACTGGCCTTGGGCATCACCGACAATACCGTCCTGAACCTGGCGTTGACCGCGTTGGCGCAGGGGATGCCGGTTTATGCTTCAACAGACGGCATGGCGCCCACCGGTTGTGTGGCCTGCGGGAACAATGTGCCGGGGATTCAGGAAATTTTGCGTAATTATCAACGGCAGTTAGAGAAGATGGGGATGAAACTGTACCCCGCCGCCGATGCTGTCGAGAAGTTTCATCAAACAGTCACCAACAAGGTTGAAAGCCGCGACGAGAAAATTATCACCCATTTGATCACAGCTGAAGAGGCCGGCAAATTGCCAGGGCCGGTTGTGAAAGTGATCCGCGGCGGACTCGTTACCCCGCTGGCTTTGGAGATTTTGAAAGCCAAAGGGATTGAGGTCATGATCGTTCCACAATCGTAAGGGAGTCAGAAAAGAATGGACGAGCGGAGCATTGCTGAAATTGTAAGGCGTGTTATTCAAGAAGTACAAACCGTCGAAGCGAACGCCTCTGGTCATGTGGCCACCTGCGCCGGTGGCGCGGTGCCAGGCGGGCGGGACGGCGTATTTACCCAAATCGAAGATGCGATTCAAGCGGCCTATGTGGCTTATCAACAATATACCACCTATTCGATGGATGACCGGAAGCGGTTTATTGCCGCGATCCGGGAAACATCCCGCAAACTCAATCAGCAATGGGCCGAGCTGGCGGTACAGGATACCGGGATGGGCCGGGTGGATCACAAAATCGCCAAGAACGCCTTGGCCATTGAATTGACACCAGGGACCGAAGAATTAACCACCACCTGTGTGACAGGGGCGAACGGGTTGATGATGCAGGAATATACCCCGTTTGGGGTGATTGGAAGCATCACACCCTGCACCAACCCCACAGCGATGGTGATCAATCATTCCATCTGCATGCTGTCGGCGGGGAACGCAGTGGTTTTCGCACCCCACCCCAAGGCGATCCAATGCACCTTACGCTGCATGCAGGATATCAACCGGGCCTTGGTCGCCGCAGGCGCTCCCGCCAATCTTCTGACCTCGGTCAGTGAACCGACCATGGAGAGCGCGCAAGCCATTATGGCGCACCCCAAGGTGAATGTCTTGGTTGCGACTGGTGGGCCTGGTTTGGTGAAAGCGGCCTTGACCAGCCCCAAGCGGGTGGTCGTCGCCGGTCCGGGCAATCCCCCAGTAATCGTCGACGATACCGCCGACTTGTCGAACGCCGCCAAGAGTATTTATGATGGCAGTTCGTTCGATAACAACATGCCCTGCATTTGTGAAAAAGAATGCTTTGTTCTCTCCAGCGTGTATGACGCTTTCCTCGCGGAGATTCAACGCTGTGGCGCGTATCTCTTGAATCCCAGCCAAACCCAAACGCTGGTGCAGGCAACGATTGTCAACAATCAGGTGAACCGGGATTATGTAGGGCAGAGCGCGGCGGTACTTGGCCGGGTGGCGGGTGTGACCGTCCCCTCCACTTGCGACCTGCTGATCGCGGAAACCGACAAGAACCACCCCTTTGTGGACCATGAAATGCTGATGCCCATTTTGCCGATCGTGCGTGTCAACACCTTTGAGGAAGCCATGCAAGCGGCGAAGGAAGCCGAGCATGGATTCCGCCATACGGCGATTATCCATAGCCAGCGCCTGGACCGCATTACCCAATTCGCGAAATTGATGCAGACAAATATATTTGTCGCCAATGGGCCTTGCGGTACCGCCCTCGGCAATGGCGGCGAAGGTTGGACCGCGTTCACCATCGCGGGCCAATCGGGTGAAGGGCCCTGCACGCCGAAATCCTTCTCCCGCCTACGCCGTTTCAGCATCAAGGGCGCCTTACGCATTATCTGATTGGGTTCATGGCCCATCTCAGTGCAAATGACTTTCAACCGGACCGGGACGGGGAATCCATTCAAAACTGGATTCCCTCATCCCGGCCGATCGAATATCTGGACCGGCAAACGGTCCAGTTGCCGTTAGAGGACACATTTTCTTTTCATTATTTGGAGTTGGGGCGCCTGTTGATTCTCAATGGGAAATTTCGCCAAGTGGGTGTGAAGCTGATCGTTACCTGCTCCCCCTGCCTGAGTGAAAAATTTCACGCCCTGGGGATTGATCGTATCCTTTGGATCGATACCCAAGCCACCCTGTAATCGTTATTCCATCCACCATTCAAACTACTTGTATCGAGGGATTATGAAACGCACCGCCGTTAAAATTATCCGGATTACTGCTGGGATTCTTTTATTAATCCTTGGCGCGATCGGGGGGTTGATCCCGATTTTTCAGGGATGGATTTTTGGCCTATTGGGACTGTGGCTCCTTTCCAAGGAGATCCCCTGGGTGCATCGGTATTATGAGAAAATAAAGGAATGGGTGGAGAGGAAAAGGAAAAAGCCAGAGGAACCATGCGAAGTTCAAAAAATTGAAGACAAAACGAGCGGGGAGGCCTGAGGCCGCCCCGCTTTTTGTTGGGTTGTAGATAAAAAATTTACGCCAGTTTGTATTTGCGTTTGAAGCGTTCGACACGGCCAGCCGTATCAACCAGTTTTTGTTTCCCTGTGAAGTAGGGGTGGCAAGCGGAACAAATTTCCACATTGATGGATTCCACCGTGGAACCGGCCTGAAAGCTGTTCCCGCAGGCACAGGAAACATTCGCTAAATAATACGTTGGATGAATATCTTTTTTCATAATTCTTCTTCCCGAAATTTTTTCCATTGGTTTACACGCGAATTAGAGATTATATTTCCCTTTCCGCCTGCGTCAATGCGCTTGGATGCCCGCAGGAAAAAAAGGAAACCAACCCGCTTTCTTCCCGTTTTCCGCCAGCCGGTGCCTGATTAGAGAACCTGGGTTTTTCCTGGGACCGCGATGGGGTAGTTGCCATCGGGGCCGGGCACCTTGGGAGGTTCCATCTCAAAAGACGCCTCTTGGGGACCGAAGGTGAAGGAAGAAGCCCAAGCATCTTTCCAAGTGATTTGTTTGCCCGAATAGCAAGCCATTTGGCCGAGGATCACCGCCATGGTGCTCGTGGCCATGTAATCATTGACCAGACTTTCACCAGCCAGAATGGCTTTGTACAGGGCTTTGTGCTCTTCGATATAGCCGCTGCCGTGATCGCCTTCATACTGCCAGTTGGTTTCCCCAGTGATACGGTTCGCGAGGAGGTCGCAACGGCCCTTGGTACCGAGGATGATATCCGAGACCCCTTCATGGCAATCGTGCTGGGTGCGGCACATGGCATAGATGCGGACGCCGTTTTCATACTCGAACGCCACGGTATGGTGGTCAAAGACATCACCGTAAATTTCGCCGAACGAGGCGGAACGGCCAGCCAAGCCGTGGGCTTTCACCGGCATTTGATCGCCCATTGCCCATAAGGCTTTATCCACGCTATGGACCAGGGTTTGGATCACATCATCGCCGGAGAGCCAAGAAAAATGATACCAGTTGCGGAACTGGTATTCCATTTCGGTATCGGTTTCGCGCCGGGCCACCAGGGCATAGGGGGCGCGGAGATAGTTTTCTTCGATCGCGATAATGTCTCCAATCGCCCCATCATGAACCCGTTTCATGGTTTCCTGTACTTCAGGGACATAGCGGTTCATCAGACCCGAGACCAGGCAAAGGTTCTTCAATTTGGCAAATTCACAGGCCAGGCTCATCAGGCGGGCACCAGCGGGATCGATGCCATGCGGCTTTTCCACAAAGACATGCTTACCAGCCTCGATGGCGGCATGGGAATAGCGGGGGTGGAAAAGTGAGGCGCAGGCAATGAGCACGACATCCACATCCGTCTCCAGCAAGCGCTTATAGCCATCCAATCCCGCGAAGCAGTGGTCGTCATCCACCTGGATATATTCTGGCAGTTCGGCCTTGAGTTGTGCCCGCTGGGCCTGGATATGCTCATCAAAGACATCGGCCATCGCCACCAGGCGGATGCCTTCATAGGCGCGGATGGCGTCGCGAACCGCGCTATTGCCCCGGCCACCGCAGCCGATCA
>JAVFAP010000134.1:0-8761 GCA_034002445.1 bacterium
TGGGGACCGGTGTTGTCTTCTAGACGTAAGGCCACAAAGAGCCCTTGCCGGGTATATGGCTGGTCTTTGTAAATGAAGGACTGCTGGTAAATATAAAAACAAGCCTCATCCTGGATCAGGATACCCTGGCTTTGCCACTGCTGCAAACGCTGGGCCGCCTCTTGGTACCAATCCGCGGATTCGTTGTCCAGCGATTGAGTCATCACATCGGTCTCTTGATCGCTGGGAGGAGGCAGAATGAGACGAACAACATTCTGGGGATGCCGATTCCACAAACGCTTCCGCTCCTCGGATGAAATTTTGTCATAAGGTGGAGAAATCAAATCGGCGGGAGTCGATGCCGAGCCGAGGCTGTATCGAATCCCTGAAAATGGAACAATGGTGGTCATAAAAACATCCGTTATGGTGTATTGGGATTGGTTTGGGAAATCCAATCGCTGTCTAATGGTACCTTTTTTGGTTCGTAATTGTATGGTTCGGCAGGCGGTCTGCCGTGAATGTTGCATGATGCCCTGGGTTGGCTTCCTTCGATAAAAGGCATCGAGAGGACATTGGGGTAATTGTCCCCATACTTCTTGATCGATCGGGGGCAACTTTTGGTTGCGACCAGCCCGCTGGACTCGCAAATATCCCGAAAGACAATCCCCTGGGGAGCCTGAATCTCACCAAAGAGATCTGGGTACAGTTCATGCGTCTTTTTCATGAAATCCATCCAGACCGGTAACGCGACCGAGGAGCCGGTCCGACGGTTCCCCAGCGAAAGTTGGGGATCATCCGGGGCAAGGTACACGATGCAGAGTATATCTTTGCTGTACCCGGCATACCATGCATAGGTGTTGTTATCGGTGGTCCCGGTTTTCCCCACCGAGTAAAATGGCAACGCCATCGCATCCTTCGCGGTCCCATGGGGATCTTCAACAACCTGGCGCATCAGATAGGTAGACAAGTACGCGACCTGAGGAGAAAGGCGTTGGCGCTTTTCAAAAGGCTGGTGGTACCGGTACAACACCTTCGGCTGCCGATTGCTATCCTGGCTGTTCCGGTATTCGCGCTGGGTAACTGTCTCCACCGTATGGAGCTGCATGAAATTGCCTTGATTGGCCAGTACCGCGTACGCTTGTGCCAGTTCGTATGGAGTCATCCCCATCGAGCCCAGGGCGAGGGTGAGATCTGCCTTTTTGATATTCAGATCGTACATGGTGCGGCAAAATTGGCGCAGGCCGTTGATCCCACCGATCCGGCTTCCCTTGTAATTATCCAGAAGCCAGACCGACGCCGCGTTTAACGACTTGGCCAGGCAGAAACGCATGGTAGGACGGCCATAGTAACTGTTGGAAAAATTCTTGGGTGTCCAGCCCGACCAGAACTCAATTTTTTGATCGCGCAGCGTAGTCGCCGGTGTCCACCGATGATTCGGTTCCGCCAGCGCGGCGGCATAGAGCAAGGGTTTGAACGCACTGCCCGGCTGGGCTTTCTGTGCTTGCACCACGCGGTTGAACTGTCCGTTGTTTTGAGGATCAAAAAAATTATACCCACCCGACATTGCCAGGACTTTCCCGGTCGAGGGCTGCACCGCGATAATGGCGCCTTGGACATATTTGTTGGTTCCCAACTCAAAGCGCAAGCCCCCTTCGGCCTCCACGGCTTTGACCCGGATGATGTATCCAGAACGGAGGAGATCGAACTCGTCTAGCCAGGTTTGTTCTGGATCGATGCCCAAATCAAATTTCTTTTCCCCGCCAGGAATGTTGGGGATGGTGATCGTCACACTTTGGGTATCGGGGTTGAAATCAGACAGGATTTTGGCGTCATATTCCTTGCCCGCTTCCAGTGCGCTGGGGCTTTTATATCCATCCGTAAAATAGCGGTTCATGACCTGGTACCCGGATGAACCCCATCCGTAGCCGCCATTTTTCCGAAAATACCGTTCCTGTTCTTGAATCCCGCTCCGGAGCGCTTGCTCGGCGATTTCTTGCAAGCGGATATCTATGGTCGAATCGATATCCACACCAAGCCCCTTCAATTTGATCGGGGTGCCGTCTTTATTCAGAATTTTCTCATAATTGAAATCCTTGCTGACCGCGTCGGAAAAATAGGGATACAGGGCGATCTGGTTGGTGGACATCTTCTCCTCACGGATGACGAAGGGTTCCTCGATCGCTTCCTGGCATTGTTCCGGCGTAATGTACCCGAGTTCCAACATGCGGTTCAACACGACGGTGGTTCGTTGTTGGGCCCGGTCGGGATGACGGATAGGTGAATACTGAGGTGGCGCCTTCAGCATCCCGGCGAAGAGGGCGCATTCTTTTAAGGTCAGATCCTTCATTTCCTTCCCGAAAAAGTACTTTGCGGCACGGGCCACTCCGTAGGTATTCCCATATAGTGAGACCTGGTTGAGATAAATCTCCATGATCTCCGATTTGGAATACCGTTTTTCTATCTTCAGCGCCAGGATATATTCCCACAATTTCTGGCGGATGGATTTGACATCCATATCCTCTAGATCGTAGGGGACGTGCTTGTTCTTGATCAAATCCTCCGCTAACTGCATCGTCACCGTACTGCCCCCCTGGATGATGACCAGGCGGCCCCGTTCCATGCTGGCTTGAATATTGACAAACGCGGCACGGATGATATCGGGCAGACTAATGCCAAAGTGGTCATAAAACCGAAAATCTTCCAGGGCCACCACCGCGTTGATCAGATTCTGCGGCATATCGGTAATGGGCACCATTTCCCGGTTTTGATTCTCGTCAAAATAGTTGGCGATCATCCGGCGTTCCCCATCTCCAGAAAAAAGACGGGACGGCATCCAGGGATGATAATTCTCCAGATACTGGATGGTTTCCATCTGATCCAGGGAATAATCGATATACCCAACAACCAAACCCGCCGAGGCACCCATCAAGAGAGCGAGGGTCAGCATGAAAAGAACAAAGGCA
Organism: bacterium; assembly: GCA_034002445.1. GTDB lineage: Bacteria > Hinthialibacterota > Hinthialibacteria > Hinthialibacterales > Hinthialibacteraceae > JAVFAP01. Next base: position 2,943 of record JAVFAP010000134.1, read on the forward strand.
CGCCTGCCGCCTTTTTTGACCAAGGGCGTTCGGTTGGCGATTTTCGAAGACACCTTGGCCGTTCTCTCCTCCTTCGGAGTAACGGCGAGTGGGGATTGAGATGAAAGGGGATGCAGAGGTTCTGTCATAAAATTAAGTGTCTGTTTTTAGATTTGTAATAAAATTTTTAGCGTGCCTGGGGTTGTGGCGTGTTGCCATGCCTGGATGGCTTGCTCTAAAGGGTATACCCGATCAACCAAACGGGAGAGGGGAATGGGCCGTTTTTCCAACAGGGATAATGCCGGGGCAAAACGGCCACACCGGGATCCCACGACGGTGATCTCATCGATGACGATGGGGGTCAGGTCCAGCGCTTGCGCGTGGGCCGTGGTGGTTTTCAGTACAATCGTCCCCCTGGGCTTAACGAGCCGCATCGCCAATTGTAACCCCCGGGTGGATCCCGAAGCCTCTACCACCACATCCCAGGTTTTATCAAGTGCGGGATCCAGTTTGTCTTCCAGGCACCCGGCGACAAGGTCTTCAATTTTCTGAAGTTTATCCGCGTGATGGCCAATGAGAAGGAGCCGCCCCTCATGTTTTTGGCTGAATACCAGGGCGGTCAGCAAGCCAAGTTTGCCATCCCCGATGACGCAGACCGCGTCATCCAGTTCAATCTTTATCTGTTCGAAGATCTCCAGTGCGGCGGCAATCGGCTCGACAAACGTCGCATCCTGGTCGCTGAGGGCCGCGGGGACTGGGTACAGGTTCTGATGCGGCAAGGTGATCCATTCCGCCATGCAACCATCCCGCCCTGCAATCCCCAACACGCTCCGGTGGGGACAATGCCGTTCCATCCCCTTGCGGCACCAGGAACAAGAGCCACAGCCAGCGTTGATCTCACCCACCACCCGGGATCCCTGGGGCCAAGGAGAGGTGGGATCGTCGATCCTGCCGACAAATTCATGACCTAAAATCCCTTGAAAGCCCATGTAGCCTTGCGTCAGTTCCAAATCGGTCCGGCAAATCCCTGCCATCTTAATCCGAACCAAGGATTCGTTCGCGGCGGGAACTGGTTTGGTGGTTTGATCGAGAGCAACCCCGGGAGGAGCGCATCGCAGTGCTTTCATACAAATCTCCGTGATTATTTGGTAACAATTCATGTCTCAGAGGGTAGAAAATCTACGATTCAATTATTATACTCATGAACGGCAAGAAGGATCAATATTTTGGAATGTTTTTATGCGCTTAAATAGAACTGATCTCGATACAGTTACGATTTTCTCTTTTGAAGATGACGATCAAATTCGCGATCCCGAATTCATGCGGATGGCGGTCGATGCGCTTCAAAAAGAAAACCGTATCAACATTCTGTTCGATTTCTCGAATATTCATTATATCAGCAGTTCTGTCCTCGGTTTCTTGATTACCGCCTATCGGGAATTGGAAGCGCGCGGTGGCCGTCTCAAATTGGTCAACGTCCAGCCCTCTGTCGCCAATGTGTTGGAAATCACCCGTCTCAACCGGGTCCTAGAGATGTTCAACGATAAAGAAACCGCCATCCGTTCGTTCTGACCAAGGACCACTGTTTCTCCTGTTTCCCTCTTTCAATCAGCCTAAAACAAAGCCTCAATGAGAATTCATTGAGGCGGGTTCGAATTCCATCCTATATTTGGCCAGGTTTACTGGGCTGGTTTGATGGTCACTTTGAACAGGTTCATCACCGCGAGGTTTGGTTTGCTTAGGGGCTTGATAAATAAAGTCAACTCGCCTTTGGGGAGTTTGATGGTCCCGAGGTCAACGGTCTTGGTTTGGGTCCAGGATCCCGTGTTCTCGATGGTTGTCTTTAATGTTTGATCGGCGATGAGAAGGGCAACCTCGCTCCCCACCGAATTTTCTGCGCAGGCGTATTCCATCTGAATTTTATAATCACCCGTGGTCAGAGTTTCGAATTCCCAACTGATGGTGTCTTCGGGATTGGTCCAATATCCAATGTTGGCGACAGAGGCAGTCAGGGTTTCCAGTTGGACATGGATTCCATGGAGATCGGCTTCAATCGCGGTTAGCTGCAAGGCGCCATCACTGTCCGGACGGATGGGAACGGGGATGATTTCGGGTGCCCCCTCGATTTCCAGCACAATCACGGTATCTTCCTCGTTGAGTGGCTGGGCGGGGAGGGGAAGATACACCCGCTCTCCCTCGCGCTTGGGTTCCAGTACCTGGTTGGGATCTGCCAGAAAATAGGCCTTTTTCACTTCATTCTTCAGGCCGGGGATCATGAGAGACCCTTGGGGCCAGGAAAAGACGTGGAGATAGAGTTTGCCCGGTTTTTGAGTGCATCGGCCCCACCCTAATTTTTTAAAGGGACTGGGGGATGTCCCATAAATACTTTCACCATTTTGTTCCAGCCAGCGTCCCATGGTTTCCAGTGTGGCGACACTGGCCTCTGGGATCAAGCCCTCGGCATTGGGCCCCACATTCAAGAGGTAATTCCCCCCCTTGCTGGTACAGTTGACCAGATTGCGGATCAGTGTTTGGGTGCTTTTCCAGATGGTGTCATCTGCTTTAAATCCCCAGGTGTTGTTCATCGTCATGCAGGATTCCCAATCCCGGCCGGGAATGCCGGTCGCGGGGATGAATTGCTCGGGGGTATTGAAATCCTGGGGGATTTGAATCCGGTCGTTGATGAGAATATTGGGTTGAATGGAACGGATTTGGGCGACGATCTCTTCGGAATGCAATTCTTCCGGGGTATGCTCCCATCCCCCGTCAAACCACAGCACGCTTACCTCGCCATAGTTGGTCAGTAATTCCTTGAGTTGCCCCTTCATGAACTCCAGGTAACGGTCCAGATTTGCTTCGTTGGTGGGACGGGGATCCCACGGCCGACGGGGCAGGTATTCGGGGTGATGCCAATCCATGATGGAATGATACCAGCCGATTTTGAGGCCTTGCTTGTGGCACTCGTCTGCCAGTTCTTTCATGATATCCCGTTTGAACGGCGTATTCATGATATCAAAATCGGTCATGACGCTATTGAAAAGCGAAAAGCCGTCGTGATGCTTGGTGGTGATGATGAGGTACTTCATCCCCGCCCGTTTGGCCAATGATACCCAGGCTTCCGCGTTGAACGCGGTGGGATTGAATTTTTGCGCGAGTGGTTCGTAATCCAGAACTGGGATTTTTGCAGTATGCATCAGCCATTCGCTCGTGCCTTCCACGGCCTGCCCATTCCAGGTTCCGGCTGGGATGGCGTACAAACCCCAGTGAATAAACATGCCAAAGCGGGCGTCCCGCCACCAGGCCATGCGTTGATCGCGCTGCTCGGGGGATTCAGGAGTTGGGTCTGCGACAGAAGGGGAAAGCGGATGAAGAAAAAGGAAACTGAAAGCGATGCCCATCAGAATATGGATCAGCCGGTTCTTTTGGTTTTTGCGGTTGCTCATTGTTCAATCCCTTCCCGTGCGGAGTCCGATTCGGAGGTGTGCTAAAAAAATCGATGGGTTAGTACAATACCCTTTTTTTGCGATTTGTGCAATACCTTGTCCCGCTCCCTTTCTTTGTTGGTGGAATCATTCCGAAGGGACAAGGGAAAAGGCGAACAAAAATTGTTCGCCTTTTCGGTTACAGGGAGGAGGGACTAGAAAAAAAGAATTAATTCAAGAAATCACGGATTTCACGCGCCCGGAGCGGATGCCGCAATTTGCGGATTGCACGCTGCTCAATCTGTCGGACGCGTTCGCGGGTGATGCCGAAGCGCCTGCCGATATCACCCAACTTCCATACCTTGCCATCCGAGAGCCCATACCGCAAGCGCAGGATGGTTTCTTCGCGTTCGGTCAACTGACCTAGGATGGTCTCAATCCGTTGGTGCAGAACCTTGCGGACAATCTTGGTATCCGGGGTCTTCGCGGTCGGGTCCTTGATGAGTTCGCCAATGGTGGTTTCCCGATCATCCCGCACGGGGGTTTCCAACGAAAGCGGATCCTGCTGCCATCCTAAGAGATCATTGACACGATGTTCTTCCAAACCGGTATGTTCTGCCAGTTCGCTGGTGGTGGGTTCGCGGCCTAAACGCTGAATGAGTTCATAGTTGGCGCGGTCCACCATCGCGATTTGGTCGGTGACGCCGGTGGGGAGGCGGATCGTTCTCCGTTGCTGCTTGACCGCCCGAGAAATGCTCTGGCGAATCCACCAAACCGCGTAGGTACTGAATTTGGTGCCCCGCGTATAATCGAATTTATCGACCGCACGGGTCAGCCCCAGGTTGCCTTCCTGGATCAGATCCAGCATGGGGATGCCGCAGTGTTTGTACCGTTTTGCCACCGAGACGACCAAGCGCAGGTTGCCGCGAATCATGGCTTGCCGCGCATCCCGGATTTTCACCATCCCCGCTCGGGCGATTTTGTGGCAATCGACCACCCGCCGGACTGGATCGCCCATTTCTTTCGCCAGCATCAGCCGGGTGTCTTTATCCTTGGCGTTTTTTAGCACTTTGTATGCTTGGTGCAAGCGCTTGGCGATGCGCCACAGGGCGTTGATATCCAGGTCCATTTCGTGGAGGATCTTGCCCCATTTTTTGTGCCGGTTTTGCAACTGACGGTCAGTCAGGTCGCCTTCATCTTCTTCGTTGAAGCCGCCCTTGATATTCCGCAGATCTTTTTGCAATTCCTTGACCGCTTTGGCCAGTTCCGTTTTGCGACGGGTTTTCCCAGAATCGGGATTCCGGAACGTGGTGTGGGCGGAACGCCGTCCTGTATCTAAATCGCCGATCAGATCATCCAAGTCGTTCATGGCGATCCGGGATTGAGCCAAGCCATCGCAGAGAAGAGTGCGGCCATCTTCCATCAACTGATAAATCGACTGTTCCTCCTCTTTGGTCAAGAGAGGATACGAGCCAATTTCGCGGAGATATTCTTTAACCGGATTGAATTCCCGCAGCGACGAACTGCTGCGTCCGCTGCTCTCGGTTTTGGCCGCTTTCCGGCGTTTGGGTTTCTTTTCGGAATCCGTATCAATATCTTCGTCGTCCATCACGACAGGATCATCGTCGTCATACATGGAACCGATCTTGACGTTTTCCTCGAAATCATTGATTGGGGTTGTAAACATCGTCTTGACCTTTCTGTGGACTCGGTCATTCTCTCGAATTTGCCGCACTCAATTAGTAAGCAATTGTTATTCCAAAATGAAGGATAGGTGATTTCTTCGTGAAATGAGTGATAATCCAGGCTTGCTTCGCTTTTAATGGATTATTGTGTGTCATTTTGGGACAGGATCGCTTGATTATTTTCTCATTTGTCTCGTATGGGAATTCTCATTTTTTATTCTCGGCAAAATTTCCGTGAAAATTGACCTTCTTTGTAACGATAGCGGTTACATTTCTGTAACTGAAAATCCGTCGCCCGTCCAGTTCTCTCATAAAACGGCTGTTTTTTAGGAAATGAAAGGGGGTGATGCAAAAAATTGTAAAGAAGAACGAAAAAACGCTGTGCGGATCCGCACAGCGTTGGTGTCATGGCGTGTGATTTTGGCAGGGGCGTCACCCCATCAGGTACTGATCTACGCCCTTGGCCGCTTCGCGTCCGTCCCGGATGGCCCAGACCACCAAGGACGCGCCCCTTGACATATCCCCCGCGGCAAAAACGCCGGGAATATTGGTCATGCGGTTTTCGTCGATCCACACCGCGCCGCGGGGATTCAACTTCACCCCCAAGTCTTCAATCAGACCAGTCTTGACGGGGCCGGTGAAGCCCATGGCCAAAATGGCCATGTCGGCTTCCACAATAAATTCCGAACCGGGGTTTTCGTTTAGCGGTCGCCGCCCATCGGGACCAGGATCG
>JAVFAP010000135.1:0-8686 GCA_034002445.1 bacterium
GCGTTCTCACCCTGTACAAACGGACTCGAAACCCGAACGTTGATTTTGGTGAAAAAGCCAAATCCAAGCAGGCCATCACATTGTTTTTTGTGTTTCTTGGCCTAAGATGAATGATGATGGATAATGTTAGAATCTAAAGGGATCCTATCCTTTCAATTTATGCCCTTCGGGGAAACGAGGAGACGTAAAATGGCAGAATATTTTTCGGGAGTCAGCAAAATTAAATATGAAGGTCCGGATTCGAAGAATCCTCTTGCCTTCAAGCACTACAACCCGGATCAGGTCATTCTAGGGAAAAAAATGAAAGACCACTTCCGGTTTTCGGTTTGCTATTGGCACACGTTCAAGGGATTGGGTGGGGATCCATTCGGCCCAGGAACCATGATTCGCGCCTATAATAATTCGTCCGATCCGATGAAAGTGGCCGAGATGACCATGGAAGCGGCGTTTGAATTTTTCACCAAGTTGGGTGTGGATTTCTGGTGCTTTCATGACCGTGATATCGCTCCGGAAGCGGATACGCTGGCTGAAACCAACAAGCGCTTGGATCAGATCGTGGCCCAGGCCAAAAAGTTACAGAATGACACCGGCTTAAAATTATTGTGGGGTACCAGCAACATGTTTTCGCACCGCCGCTTCATGGCGGGTGCCGGTTCCAACCCCTCGCCAGAAGTGTTTGCTTATGCCGCCAGCCAAGTGAAGAAGGCAATGGAAGTGACCCAGGAATTAGGGGGCCAGGGTTATGTGTTCTGGGGGGGCCGGGAAGGCTATGAGACCCTGCTCAATACCGATATGGGCCGCGAAACCAGCCATATCGCCCGTTTAATGCAGATGGCGGTGGATTACAAGAAAGTGATTGGGTTTGACGGACAGTTCTACATCGAACCCAAGCCAAAGGAACCCACCAAGCATCAATACGATTTCGATTGCGCGTCCTGCCATGCTTTCTTGCAGAAACACGGGCTGGCGGATCATTTCAAGATGAACATCGAAGCCAACCACGCCACTTTGGCTGGCCATACTCTGCAGCATGAGATTGCTTACGCGGCCGCCAATGGGATTTTCGGTTCTGTCGACGCCAACCGGGGCGATTATCTCCTGGGTTGGGATACCGACCAGTTCCCGACGGATGTCTATGAAACCTCCATGGCGATGTATCTGATTCTCAAAGCCGGTGGCTTTACGACGGGCGGGCTCAATTTTGATGCCAAAATCCGCCGTCAATCCATCGATCTGGCCGATCCCTTCTATGCGCACATCGGTGGGATGGACGCGTTCGCCCTTGGTCTCAAAATTGCCGCGAAACTGATCGAAGACAAAGTCCTCGATGATTTTGTGGCCAAACGCTATGCCAAGTGGAACAGCGACCTGGGCCAGAAGATCGAAAACGGCCAGGTTGGGTTGGCCGAACTGGAACAATACACCCTGCAAAACGGCGAACCGGAAATTCAGTCTGGTCAGCAAGAGTACCTGGAAAACGTACTCAATAACTACATCTTTTCCGTGAAATAATCCATTTCGTATTCTCCGGGCGAGAGGGCTTGTGCCTCTCGCCCGGGAACTTCCCACCCGCCGCGTTAGGCTATCCTGAATCTATTTACTTCCGACCGAAGATGGATACAATTCTCCATCGGGAATTGGTTGGATTCTATTCAATGGGTACCCCAGTACGGACCCGATCCGTCGATACAAAGGAGATATTATGTACAAAGTCGTTTTGTTACGCCATGGTGAAAGTGTGTGGAATAAAGAGAACCGCTTTACTGGCTGGACCGATGTGGATCTCTCGGAAAAAGGGATGCAGGAAGCGCATGCGGCCGGAAAACTAATGAAGGCCGAAGGGTTTACCTTTGATATGGCGTTTACCTCTACTCTCAAACGCGCCATTCGCACCCTGTGGATTTCCTTGGACGAGATGGATCTGATGTGGATCCCCGTCTTCCGCACCTGGCGTTTGAACGAACGCCACTATGGCGCGTTGCAAGGCCTGAACAAGTCCGAAACCGCGCAGCGTTTCAGCGAGGAACAAGTCTTGATCTGGCGCCGCAGCTATGACGTGCCCCCACCGCCGCTGGAAAAGAATGATGAGCGCTATCCCGGCCATGACCCCCGCTATAAAGAACTGACCGATGCCGAACTGCCTCTCACTGAATGCCTCAAAGACACCGTTGCCCGGTTTCTTCCAGCCTGGAACGACATGATTGCCCCGGAAATCAAAAAGGGGAAGAAGGTTGTCATCGCCGCGCATGGCAATTCCCTGCGCGCGTTGGTCAAATACTTGGATAACGTCTCCGAGGAAGAAATCATCAAACTGAATATTCCGACCGGGATTCCGCTTGTCTATGAGCTGGATGCCGATCTCAAGCCGATTAAGCATTACTATCTGGGTGATGCTGACGCCGTGGCCAAAGCCGCCGCTGCTGTCGCCAACCAGGGAAAAGCGTAAATTCCATCCCTATTTTCGCTTGGGGACATTTTGTTCCTGACCAGTTGTACAAAATGAAAAGGGCGAGCTCTTCGGCTCGCCCCTTCTTGTAATGCACATTTTTTTCTATGACCATTTCTCATGAAAAAAGGGAAGGTGGCGAGCCTTCCCTTGGGATGTTTCGGGCTGCATCGACTCAGAACAGGTGTTTCTTCATCAAATCCACATCCAGTTCTGGGTAGAGGACAAACGCGTTCAGCAAAGATTGGACGCGCCGCTTGACTTCGTTCTTCACTTCGTCCGCGATGACATACTTGGCTTTGCTGGTCTGGCCAGCGTTTTTCCCCGACTCAATCAGCGCTGGTTGGGTATTGGAAAGTACGAGTTTGAAGATCGAGGCAATTTCCTTCATTTCATTCTCGCCCATCCCCAAAGTCGTCAGGGCAGGGGTGCCCACCCGCAGACCACTGGTGTACCACGGGCCATTGGTATCGTAAGGCAGAGCGTTCCGGTTGAGGGTGATCTCGCATTCGCGCATGACCGATTCCGCCTGGCGGCCGTTCAAGCCGAAGGGGCGCACATCGATCAGCAGAAGGTGGTTATCCGTCCCTCCGCTCAGCACGGTAATCCCTTCCTGCATCATCGCTTGGGCCAGCGCGTTGGCGTTGGTTACAATTTTCTTGGCATACGCCTTGAATTCAGGGGTATTGGCTTCTTTGAAGGCCACGGCTTTCGCGGCCATCACATGGGGCAGGGGACCGCCCATCACCATGGGGCAGCCTTTATCAACGCTCTCGGCGAATTCTTCCGTGCAGAGGACAATCCCGCCACGCGGCCCCCGCAAGGTTTTGTGGGTTGTGCTGGTGACGACCTGGGCATGGGCGACAGGGTTGAAATCGCCTTCAAACACCCCTCCCGCGACTAGGCCGGCAAAGTGTGCCATATCCACCATCAACACCGCGCCCACCGCATCCGCCATCTTCCGTAGTCGGGCAAAATTGATCGCGCGGGGATAGGCACTATAGCCGGCCAGCAGAATGAGCGGTTTCACTTCATTAACCTGTTTTTCCAGCGCGTCATAGTCCAGCAGACCTGTTTCTTTACTGACACCATAGTGGTAGCAATCGAATAAATGAGAAGAGATATTCAGCCGGTAACCGTGGGTCAAGTGACCGCCGGAATACAGATCCATCCCCAAGAGGCGCTGTTCTCCTATCTGGACGCGCAAGCGGTTCCAGTCCTCGCGGGAGAGATTGGCGGGGTTTTCTTCCCCCAGTTTTTCCATGGCCGGAACCTGGACCTTGGCGCGCAGGATGGACCAGAATGCCACCATGTTGGCATCCGCGCCGCAGTGGGGCTGCACATAAGCGTGCTCGGCGCCAAACAGGCTGCAGGCTTCCTTGCAGGCGATATCTTCTATCGTATCGACATTATCACAGCCCGCGTAAAACCGGTGAAACGGAAAACCTTCGGAGTATTTATCCGTCAGCAGATTCCCCATGGCCAATTGGGTGGAGAGTGAACAGAAATTTTCGCTGGCGATCATCTTCAAGTTGGTGCGCTGATCGATCAGTTCCTGGAGGATGGATTTGGCGATTTCGGGTGAGACCTCCGCGACTTTTTCCAGGCTGGCAAGATATGCCAAATTCCCGGCATCCACGGTTTTGAGATCGCATTGGGATAGATACTCTTGGACTAGTCCGGCCATGAATTTCTCCTTGGTAAGGGTTTGGTTGAACAATGACAATTGGCGGCGAGGGCGCCGCGGGTTGGTGATGCACAAATCGGCACGAAATCAGGTCTTCCCTGAGGAAATGGTTGCTGAAAAGCACAAAATTCTAAAAAAAAAGTCTATCATGGAATAGGGAACCTGTAAATCCCGGCTCGAAACGCTAAAGCCAAGATTCTGGTTTATCTCTAGGCGATTCAGTGGATTATGCGATGGCTGCGAAGAGCAGCGGCCAGCACAGGGGCGATAGAATGCAAAACGGCTTGCCCATTGTGGGCAAGCCGAGGAATCGGAGATTTGTTTGGGATTCTAGCCGTTGGATACAAGAATCGCACAGGCCTCATCAATCGTGTTGGAGAGGCTGAGATTGCGGGAAGAATTCCCGATGATGGAAAACAGGCAGGTTTTTCCGCTCTTGGTTTTTAAAATGCCCGAAAGGGCGCTGACGCCCTTCATCGTCCCGGTCTTGGCATAGATTTTCCCACGAGTTGCCGTTTCTCGCAGCCGGTAACGCAGCGTTCCGTCCGTACCCGCAATGGGGAGGGTGTTCTGAAAAGGCTCGGCATACTTGGAGGTCATCACGGTTCGCAGCAAATGAACAAAACTCTTGGCGTTCATCATGTTTTCACGGGACAGGCCAGACCCATCGGCGATATACTGGTCATCCAGATTGCAACCGTGATTGAACAGCACATCCTTGATCGCCAAGGTGCCCGATTCATACGAACCCACCCCATATTCCTGCGCACCCAGGGTTTTTAAAAAATGTTCCGCATACAAGTTCTGGCTGCTCTTTTGACAGACTTGAACCAGGTCGATCAGGGGAGGGGATTCATGGGTATGCACGAGTTCCCAGGTTTCCCGTTTGGGCCTTTGTTGCGCGTCATCCCCATCGATCGCCAGACCCTCAACCTGAATCCCTTCTCTCTCCAAGGTCTCCTTGAGAACGGCGACAAAGAAATGGGTTGGATTGTACACGCTGGCATAGGCGCGCTGCCGTTGCTTGGCGGAGATCGAGCCTTCGATGGATAACAGGGTCGATTCAGGTTCCCGGGACAGGATGATGCCTCGTTCCGCTTTGCGCGAAGCGACGGTGGTCATTTTGGAATCCACTTGGATGTACTTGGTATCGGGGTCCAGGCTAATGCTGGCCGGGGAACCCGCTTGTGCCGCGCCGGTGGCATACACATCGATGCAGGCGTCATTGAGGGTCAGACCGGCAATCTCGGCTGCGTACCACTCGATATAATCCAGGGGAGACCAGTTGAGCCCCCGCCGGTTTTCATCGAAGACATCATCGATCCCGATGATATTCCCGGTTATCCGGGTGATGTTGCGTTGCTTCAGAAGGGCTGCCCATTCCCGGAAGGATGCGGTGATATCGCCGTTATTGAAGCGCCCGCCAATGCTGGGATCGCCGGAGCCGACGACGAGCAAATCGCCATGAAAGGTTTGGTTCTCTTGTGTCCCGCTCAAATAGATGGGGGTCTTGTACGTGAAATCGGGCCCCAACTGGAGCAAGATAGCCGAACAGACGACCAATTTCATATTGGAGGCGGGGATCAATTTGCTGTTGGCATAGCGGGAGTAGAGGGGTTTGCCCGAATCGATCTCTTCGACAAACACGCTCCATTGCGCGAGCGAACTGCGTTGTTCAAAAAAACGGTCGAGTTCCTCCTGGACAGAGGACTCGACCGTTTGTGACGCCATGCTGATACAAGCAAAACTGAGAACGACGAAAAATTGTACGAAACGCTGAGCAGATTTCAACATTCTTTCCTGAGGAGTCTCTTAGTTCATACCGATGGTTGTGGTGGTGGCTGGTGTTTCCGCCCCTGCCTCGCCTTCTTCGGCCTCATCGGATTCGATCCCGGTCAAGTAATGGCTTTCCACATCAAACAGCACATTGACAATATCGTTTTCTTTATTGTCCATAGTGATGGAGTTAATGGTGTTGACCCGGGGACCAAACTCGATGTTATAGAGATAACGAAGGATGGTATTGTATTCGCCATCGCAATCCATGGTGAGGGAGCGTTTCAGGTAGAAATCCTGGCCCGCGTCTTCTTTCTGTTTATTGAATTTGACGATGACTTCTGGAGGAATCAACCCATCTTTTTCATACTTGCGGTACGATTTCAGATCTTGCTTTTCCTTGGCTTTGGTATTGACGTATTCCTGGACTTCCTCTTTGGTCATCCACATTTCATCATTGTTATTGGGATTGAACGCAGGAATCATGATCCCTTCCGGATTGAGGATTCCAGTGATCATGCCGTTGGCGCCTTCCACCATGGTGGTTCCGCCCATGCCCATGCCGCCCATGCCCATGCCACCCATTCCCATCATGCCCATGCCGCCCATGCCGCCCATGCCCATCATACCCATGCCGCCGTACATGCCCATCCCCATGCCCATCCCCATGCCGCCCATCCCAAATTCAAAGACGGACTGGTTGAGCTGAGTGAGCAATTGCTGAAAATAATCTTCCAGTTCCTTGTCGGCCACATTGTAACTTTGGCCTTTGTAGACCACGTTGTTGATGGCGATGATTTTGTCTTCCACTGCTTGGCGGGCCAAGTCGTAACACAGTTGCATGTAAGATACAATGCGGTGCAGGATTTTAGGCAGCATTTCTTCTTCGTTAATTTCCAGCAGCCCATAGAGTTCTGTGTAATCCAGCCCAGTATTTTGACGGATGTAATCCATAACATACAACTGGCGAATGATCTTCATACTGACGTCTTTGTCCGCCAGGTAGCGGTCGTCCAAGCCCAGGGACTTTTTCATGAGGGTGTAGAGATTTTCATATCGTTCCTTGATTGCAGGAGCCAAACCAGGCAGATGTTTCGCTTTTTGGTTCTGTTCCAGGGACTTGAGCAGCGCAGGCAAATCTTCCTTCGCGGGTAAGTCGTTATCGAAGGAATCCAGTAAAAGGGTATTGCTGTTTTGTTTGAGTTCGTCGTTCGGGGTGAACGAGGTGGACGCCGCGCGTTGGATGCGCAGATCATCAAAGGTACAATCCGCGCCAAAACTGCCTTCTTCATCCGCTCCTACATAGACGGCACTCAGCATTTCGGGAATGGCGATATTCTGGGTGAGAGTTTGGCCCGCGGCTGGAGCAAAGCGGCCGCCGCCACCCATGGCGCCACCGCCCATACCCATTCCCATCCCCATACCGCCCATTCCCATCCCCATGCCACCCATGCCCATTCCCATGCCCATTCCCATGCCCATGCCCATGCCCATCCCCATTCCACCGTACATGCCCATCCCCATGCCGGCGCCGCCCCCGAGGAGAAGGTCTTCATCACTGGCCTGGCGGACTGAGGTGCCGGGAACGAAAGGGATACCCCGGTTTTGCCCGTTGATATAAAGGGCCTGGCGTTTGGAATCCCAGATGGCGGCAATATGATACCATTGGCCTTTTTTCCAATCGGAAATATCCGCGGTCAGAGTGGTCGGTGTTTGGATGAAATTTTTCAATTCGAAAACGAGAGTCGCGCCTTGGCCTTTGTATACAGAAGCCATGCTTTCAACCGAGTAGGGGCCTTGGCCGGTGACCAGCATCCCAATATTGATGGGGATTTCATGGGTTTCGTTGTATTTCTCCACACGCTGGTTCAATTGATCGAAGGTCATTTTTTCTTTATGCAGCGCCAGAACCATGCATTTGTGTTTTTGTTCGGTGTCGCTGGGATCCCAATCCGGTTTCACATAAAACTCGATGGTTCCCGCGGTGGGAATGATAACCGATTTGGATGAGACGGAGGCATACACTTTGGAACGGCCGCCCTGGGCAAAGAAGCCACGGCCAAACCGGCCTTCCATGATCCCCGCGTTGACACCCCAGGGGGTGGTCACGTTCAATTTGGTGACGCGGGTGCTCTGCTCCAGTTGTTGCATCTGTTGAATTTCTTTAAGGATTTCGTCTTTGAAATTGAGGGAGGAATCGTAGTGTTCCACGACTTTCAACTGCTTGTTGAGGGTATCGAAATTATCTTTATCGGTTGTGATCTTCTCATTGATTACGCGGATGACTTGATCCAACGCGGAGGGAATTTCTTCACTGGTGACAGTCGTTGCGCCTTCTTTTTTCACTTCCTGCACGATCGACATGTATTGTCCGGCCAGCCGGCTTAACTCATCGTTCGTGCTCATCCATTGTTGTTTCAGCGGTGCGAAGGCATACAAGTGTAATCCGCCCGCGATCGCGAGAGCGACAACAATTAAAATGATGGCGTTGATTTGTCTTTTTCCCATGATTTCTTTCCTGCTTATCTTTTTTATTGTTCAAGGACGGTTCGAATCGGAGGGATTGGCTTCGCTCCCCAACCGGTGAAACGACGAATTGCCGCACTCGAAACATCCCGCTTCTTTGAGTTCGTGTATGGTTTTATATTCCTGGTCCGGGCCGGTGTGGTGAATCGTTCCACACACGGTACATTGGTACCGCCCACCCGGGGTCCGCATGTCTCCCGTATACAATGGAGTATAACGCAAAGAGAACGAATTTTCAGGTGCAGGCGCCC
>JAVFAP010000136.1:0-8615 GCA_034002445.1 bacterium
CCATCATATTGCTCCTCGCGCTTTCACCGTCTCCAGCCGTGCCTTCATCTCTTCCACCCGGGCATTCGGCAACGAGTAGACCCCATTCATTTCTCCAATGTCCCGGTAGGGTTGAATCCCATGAAAATCCGAGCCCCCAGTGATGAATAACTCATGCTCTTCCGCGATCGCCTGATAAATCCGGCCATGGCCCGCCAAGCCCGTGCCATGATAGGCCTCGATCCCATCCAAGCCTTGCGTCAGCGCTTCGGCAATAAAGGGCCGGATCTTGCGCATATTGCCGTTGTATAACTGGTCGGGATGCGCCAGCACCGCCAGCCCTCCCGCTTCATGAATAATCTGGATGGTTTGCGCCAAGGTATAGATCTCCTTGGGAAAATAGGCGGGGGCGTCATGATTTAAATAACGGTCAAACGCTTCCTGGGTTGTTTTCACATACCCCCGGCTGACCATCGCTCGCGCGATATGGGGTCGGTTCACCACTTCCCCTCCCGACAGCGCGACAATTTCTTCCATCCCTAGGGGACAACCATTGTCCGCCAACGCGGCCAGGATTTTCGGGTTCCGCTCATTACGCGCTTCCACGTAATTCTGTAGTTTTTCCAGAAAGAGGGCATCGTGGGAGTCCACAAAATACCCCAAAATATGCAGGAGTCCCTGTCCTCCCGCCGCGCTGATTTCCACCCCGGCAATCACCTCCATCCCCACAGGGGCGGCGGTTTGTGCCCGTTCCACCCCCGCCACGGTGTCATGATCGGTAATCGCGATGGCGGTCATCCCACGCTGAAAAGCCCGCTCCACCACGGCCTCCGGGCTTAGCGAGCCATCCGAACACGTCGTATGGATGTGCAAATCAATTCGCCCCTGAGGGATCTGTCCCTCTTCTATCCGTCTGAATTTCCCTCGCATATTTCAACCTATCCCTTTTAGTCCATCAATGCCAACCGGTCAATATCCTCGGTTTTTCCTACGACCAAAAGCAGATGATCCGCCCGGATAATCGTATCCGGTTTGGGAAACGGGTCTTCTGTTTCCGCCTCTTTTTCCCCGGTGTAGATCGCGATAATATTGATCCCATATTGGCTCCGCAAACTCAAGTCGATTAGCGATTTTCCCCAAAACGCCTTGGGCGCCCGCAATTTCGCCGCATGGAGCGATTCGCTCAATTCCATGTAATCCAGCAACGAAGACGAAGAGAGCCGCATGGCCATTTCCTTCGCCATATCCCGTTCGGGGAAAATCTGCTCATTGGCGCCCACTTCGCGCAGAATGACCTCCTCGATTTCCCGCGAGGCCCGTGCGATCACCTGCTTCACTCCCAGCCGCTTCATCAAGACGGTTGCTAGGATATTCGATTCGAAATCCTCCCCGATACACACCACCGCCGCGTCCACATCCTGGATATCCTGCGCGATCAGGGCCCGCTCATTGGTGGCGTCCAGCTGCACCGCGATCGTGACCTGGTCCTTGATATCCTCGATCCGGTCCCGATCGGTATCGATGGCGATCACCTCGGTACCCAGTTCCATCAAATGATGGCACAGGCTCCGGCCAAAAACACCAAGTCCAATAATTGCAATTTTCTTTGCCATGTCTGTTTCCTGTCTTCCCCGTCTCCTAGGATGGGGTTCCTTTGGCTTTTTCAATTAGCCTACCGCGATCGAACCAGAGGGGTACCGGTACAAAGCGTCATCCCGTTGCCGCGCCATCGCCAAAAAGACCGTCAGGGGGCCAACCCGCCCCAAATACATGCTGATGATGATCACTATCTTTCCCATGGGGGATAATTCAGGGGTGATGCCCATGGATAGCCCGACCGTACCAAAGGCCGAAACCACCTCGAATACCAATTCCAAAAAGGGCAGATCCGGCTCGACCCACACCATCACGATAATCGCCAGCGCCAGATAGGCTAACGCTAGTCCACAGAGTACAAACGCCGTCAAAACACACTGTTCCGGGATCGTCCGCCGCATAATCTCCACTTGGTTACGCCCTTTCATCAACGAGCGGCACGAATAGACCAGCAATCCGACTGTGGAGACCTTGATCCCCCCGCCCGTCCCTCCTGGCGCCGCCCCAATAAACATCAGCACCATCATCACCAGCAATCCCCATGGGGCGATCGCAGCCAAGGGGATCGAGTTAAACCCAGCGGTACGGGAAACAACCGATTGAAACAGGCCCGTCAACGCCCACTGCCGCCAGCCTACCCCATCATGATCAACAGCCAGACAGATCATCAGCATCCCGATCAAAATGAAGAATCCCGTCATCCATAAGACCAAGCGGGAATGGATACTCAGCCGATAGGGTCTCTTTACAAGCCGGATACGGGACCAAAACCATAGGCACATGTCGTAAATCACCGCGAAGCCAATTCCCCCCAGAATCACCAGACCGCTAATGGTCAGGATGATGATGGGGGAATTGACGAACGATTCCATGCTGTTGCCATAGGTCGAGAAGCCTGCGTTTCCAAACGCCGAAATGGAATGAAACATGGCGATAAACCAGTTTTCCAACTCTGTAAACGTTGGGTCGTACAATTCAAAATACAAGAAAAAGGTGCCGATCAATTCTGAACCAAACATGGTCAACAAGATAATTTTCATCAAATAGGCCACGCGGTGAACTTCCGCGGTGTTGATCATATCATGCAGCACTGAGCGCCCCCGCAGGGAATAATCCTTCCCCAGCATAAAGGAAAAAATGCCTACGTATGTCATAATTCCCAAGGCCCCGAATTGAATCAGCATCATGATGATCGTCTGGCCAAAGCGGGAGAACGCAGTGGAGGTATCCACAACGATCAACCCGGTAACACAAACCGCCGAGGTGGAGGTAAACAGCGCATCCAGGAAGGAGATCTGGGGCTCCGTGGTGCCATGTGTCGCGGTGGGTAGGGAAAGAGCGACAGAGCCCGTGAAAATCAAAAACATAAACGACAGCAGCACGGTTGCCGCCGGCGATAGCGAAACGACAAACAAATGCCGCGCCGCTTGCAAAAAACGGGCAAGGATTGTGTAACAGAGATAGACTTCGATCGGATATCGGATGCTTGGCTGCACAGCCATTTGGAGCAGGGTTTGCCACTCCCATCCAGCGCCCTGGGGCCAGCACAACACCCAACACCCCACCAGGGTTCCGTAAAAAACCAGTTCGATCCAATGGCTGCGAACACCGGAACTCAATGGACGAGTACATCCCATCTCAAACAAAGTCAACAGGATAAAAAGCCCTGCCAGTTCAATCTCCACCCAGCCAAACCACGCTTCGACCGAAGGGGAAAAAACAAATCCATAATCCAAGATCAAAATGATGGCCGCCAGGATACTGGCGGCGTTGAATAAAAAATGGGTCAGGGACAAGAATGGTTCTTTCCAGCCTCGGTGGAACTGGAGCAATCGCACACGCTGTCTTCCTGTTTTCATCGGCTACAATCCCCTGCAATTCCCTTGCTGCCCTTTGGCGCCGAGAGGATGACGCCTCCTCCCAAGCCAACATCTATCTCCCCCATGCCTCTGTTCTCACCCCGGATCCCCATCGGATGCCGTAGAATTCATCCGATCTTCCTGATAAACTGCCTGCAGATGATCCTATTCTCTTATGTGGTCCGATCCATGAACAAAAAGCCAACCATCGATCCCAGCCAGCATATCCAATCCCGTGTCCTTTTCTACCAAACAATCGCTTTTGGTCTCTTGATCCTTCTTCTCTGGCTGGACGAGTGCCTTGATCTGCCCCACCTGCTCTTCAACGCACCCAAAACACCCGTGAATTGGCGGGAGAGCGCAATTGAAACCCTTTTTGCCATGGCTCTGGGGTTCTTTTCGATCCAAAAAAGTTCTCAGTTCATCAATAAGATCCATTTCCTAGAGAGGTTAATCCATATCTGCATGTTTTGCAAAAAAATCCGCCAAGATGATCAATGGATCCCGCTCGAAACCTATATTGCGCAGCATTCAGAAAGCGTATTTTCCCACGGGCTTTGTCCGGACTGCTACAATGAGCACTATGGCGATTGGATCGACACCCCAAAACCAGATCACCAAGAGTAAACGGGATTCCCAACGGGGGGATCACCCCATCGTCCCCGTCTGTCGGTTCATTCTTCCTCTTCGTCTTCCCGCGCGGCACGCAGGGGTCGACGGGCTTCGTCGACCAAGCCCCTCATCGCCTCGAACAGTGGGTAGAGGTCTTTCTCATGCAATGCCGAAAATGCCACCGCCGGGGCGCACATCCGCTCCAGCATCCGCAGGTGCGTCGGTTCTTCCACCAAATCCCGCTTGTTCAGGATGGTCAAGATGGGTTTCTGATCGGCCTTAAGATCCTTTAGCACACCCATCACCGCTTCAATATGCCGTTCGGCATCATCGCTGGAGGCATCCAGGACATGGATCAAACCGTCCGCCTCCTCCACCTCCGCGAGTGTCGCCCGAAAGGCGCCCAAAAGCGGCTCTGGCAAATCTTCGATAAATCCGACCGTATCCGAAAGTAACATCCGGGTTCCATCCGGCAGGTACATCCGCCGCGTGGTGGTATCCAGTGTACAAAAGAGGAGATCCTGCGCCTGCACATTGGCCTTGGTCAAGCGGTTGAGAATGGTGGATTTACCCGCGTTGGTATATCCCACCAGCGCGATCGACAATAGACCGTCACGCTTGCGCCCGAGGCGTTGCACCCGCCCCACCTCGCGGCATTTCTTATATTCTTCCTTCAATTTACGAATCCGGCCATCGATTTTGCGCCGGTCCACCTCCAGTTTGGTTTCGCCAGGCCCGCGCGTCCCAATCCCGCCCCCCAGCCGCGAGAGTTCCAGTCCTCGTCCCACCAGCCGGGGTTTCAGATACTGCAACTGTGCCAACTCCACCTGGATCTTGCCGTCCCGGGTAATGGCGTGCTGGGCAAAGATATCCAGGATCAGTTCGGAGCGGTCAATCACCCGGCGCCCCGTCGCTTTCTCCAAATTGCGCTGCTGAACGGGCGACAAATCGCAGCCAAACAGCACAATATCGATGGATTGGTTTTCGCGGTGATCGGGGTCGATCTCTGGCGCCGCGGCAATCAGCCCTGCGATCTCCTCCACCTTCCCTTTCCCGATCAACGTCTTCGCGTTAGGGAACCGCAGCGATTGCCGCACCGTCTCCACCGTATTCAATCCCGCCGTCCATGACAGACGCTTCATCTCTTCTTCGAGCGCCCCGCATTGGCTCGCGGTCAGGTGGGGCGAGGTCGCCATCACCAGTAACGCGCGCTCTGCATAGACGCTTTCCGCATTGGCCTGGGCATTGTAAGCCTTTTGTGTCATTGGGCCCCCTGTTGAGGATTCATTCTGTTGCTGTTATTACCGGAAGTATACCTACCCCCGGCCTTCTCGTCTATCTCGTCTCTTTCCACAATTTCTTGCTCTCCCGCACCCAAAACAAAACCCCACTCCTCTTCTTGCGAAGAAAAATGGGGGTCTTGAGTTTCCATCCCGGAAGCGTACGGGGTTATCCAACCTTCTTGTATTTCTTGGGGGTCTTGCTTTGCGCTTCAGCGTCTTTTCTCATGGTCAAATCGTCTTGCTCCTCCACCTGGGTGGACTGAGCGGATTCCGCATTCTTTTCCGGACGGATAATATAGAATGCGAACGCGATAAAGACAAACAGCAGTACAACGATAACGTATTCCATCATGTATTCCATGTCTCCTCCATCGGGTTTACAGGCTTTTCAAACTTTTTTGTAAATGCCACAGCCATAGTATAGCCATTTCTTTTTGTTTGGCGATCCATATTCCACTCCAACTTCTGTTTCTCCTCCTCCTTTTTTGCTCTAGTGTTATATTTATATTTAATAATATTATTTAATATTATAATAACCAGGGTATTAAGAAATTCGTAACACTGCGTTCTTCTCATTTCTTGTTTTTCTACAAATCACTCCTGAAGGGCTGCCTCAATCCAGTTTTGAAATCCATCGCAGACAAATTCCAGTGAGAAACCAACAACGCCTCTCCACGGCATTCTATATTCTTCCTATACATCTTATTTATACTGTTTCCCGGGAGAATACATCATTTATTCTTAAATTTATTAAATTTTGCATCATGGCTTCCCTCACGCTTGCGTGATGATCCAAAATTCGTATTTCACGAGGTACTCTCTATGGTTCAGTCCCCTGCCCGCAACCCCATCGATGCCCTGCTGGAAGAAGGGCGGCTCATCGATCCCCCACCCCAGTTCGCTGCTCAGGCCTTGATCCAAGATCCCTCCATCCATGCCCAGGCCCAGGCGGACCGTGAGGGCTTTTGGGCCTCCATGGCGGAACAACTTCACTGGTTCAAAAAATGGGACCGGATCTTGGACTGGAATCCCCCCGATGCCCAATGGTTTGTCGGCGGTCAGCTCAACGCCAGTTACAACTGCCTGGACCGGCATATCCAAAACGGGGCGCGTAACAAGGCTGCGCTGATCTGGGAAGGCGAACCGGGCGATCAGCGCACCCTGACCTACTGGGATCTCTACCGTGAAGTCAACAAATTCGCCAATTGCCTCAAGAAACTGGGCGTCACCAAGGGCGACCGCATCGCGATTTACATGCCCATGATCCCCGAAGCGGTCATCGCCATGCTCGCCTGCGCCCGCATTGGCGCGGTGCACTCTGTCGTCTTTGGCGGCTTCAGCCCCGATGCCCTACGTGACCGCATCAACGACGCCCAGGCCAAAGTCCTCATCACCGCCGATGGGGGTTACCGCAAGGGTAATCTGTTGCCCCTCAAGCACGATGCGGATTTCGCCCTGCGCGAAACGCCGTGCATCGAGCATGTCGTTATCGTCAAGCGCGGCGATTTCCCCCTCCACGTCAAGGAAGGCCGCGACCATTGGTACCACCGCTTGATGCAAAGCGCTCCCGCTTATTGCGAACCCGAACCGATGGATGCGGAAGATCCCCTTTTTATCCTCTACACCTCTGGGACAACTGGTAAACCCAAGGGCATCGTCCACACCACCGGGGGGTACCTCACCGGTGTGCATGCGACAACAAAGTACGTTTTTGATATGAAGGAAAAGGACGTCTTCTGGTGTACCGCCGATGTGGGCTGGGTAACCGGCCATAGTTACGTCGTTTATGGCCCCCTTGCCAACGGCGCGACTCAAGTGATCTATGAAGGCGCCCCCGACTGGCCCGAACGCAACCGCTTTTGGGAACTGATCGAAAAATACGGGGTCAGTATTTTCTACACCGCCCCCACCGCCATCCGCGCCTTCATGAAATGGGGCACTGATTGGCCCGAAAAACACGATCTCAGCAGCCTCCGCCTCCTCGGGACCGTGGGCGAACCCATCAACCCCGAAGCCTGGATGTGGTACTACAAGATTATAGGAAATGAAAAGTGCCCTATCGTCGATACCTGGTGGCAAACTGAAACCGGCAGTATCATGATCACTTCCCTGCCTGGAATCACCCCCATGAAACCAGGCTCTGCTACCACTCCCTTCCCCGGCATCGAGGTAGATATTCTCACCGGTGACGGCCAATCCGTGGAAAGCGGCGGCGGCTACTTGGTTCTCAAATCTCCCTGGCCCTCCATGCTGCGCGGTATTTATGGCGATCCAGAGCGTTACCACCAGCAGTATTGGAGCAAATTTAAGGACATCTACTTCGCCGGCGATGGCGCTAAGCGCGACGCCGACGGCTATATCTGGGTCCTCGGCCGTGTCGATGATGTAATTAACATTTCTGGCCACCGCATCTCCACCATGGAGGTTGAGAGTGCCCTGGTCGATCATCCCGCCGTGGTCGAATCCGCGGTCATCGGCATTCCTCACGAGATCAAGGGCCAAACCATCGCCGCCTTTGTCACCCTTTTGGAAGGCTATCAGCCGGTTCTCAACCTGGAATCCAAACTGAAAGATCACGTCGTCCAGAAAATCGGGGCGATCGCCCGGCCTGAAAAAATTCTCTTCTCCGCCGATCTACCCAAAACCCGCAGCGGCAAAATCATGCGCCGCCTTCTCCGCGATATCGCCGAAGGCAAGGTGCTAGGCGACACCTCCACCCTTGCCGACCCGAGCGTCCTCCAAAAACTCCAGCGCACCTACGAAGAAGAAGGTGCGGCTTAATCCACCCATCCCCCCGGGGCGTCCCCCATCTCCTCCATTCGCCCCGGGGGACTTTTCTATCGAACCCGACAAAATCCCCAATTTTCTCTCCCGCCAATTCATTTCATTGACTAATTCCAGTAAAATCCCCCCTGAATTTCAATACAGGATCGGACCGAATGAACATTATCGATACCCCTATCCCGGGGCTTTACCTTTTCCAACCCCAAGCCATCGCCGATAACCGCGGTTTTTTCGCCGAAGTCTTCACACAACGCGAACTCAGCCAGATTGGCCATACGAAACCGATCATCCAGGTCAACCATTCCAAGAACGTTCAGCAAGGCACCCTGCGCGGCATGCACTTTCAATACCCCCCCCATGCCGAAATCAAAATCATTAAATGTATCCGAGGTGCAATCTACGATGTCGCGGTCGATATCCGCCAAGGCTCCCCCACCTTTCTGCAGTGGCATGCCCACCAACTTTCAGAAGAAAACATGACCCTCTTTTACATCCCCGAGGG
>JAVFAP010000137.1:0-8607 GCA_034002445.1 bacterium
GCCTTATTCGTCCCCGCGGAACCACACCCGATTGCACAGGAACACCCTCGCCTGTTGGGGAATCGGGCGGATTTGCAGCGCTTGGCAACCGAGCGAGCGGCCGCTTATGAGCGAGTGGTGGAGGTTGCCCGCCAAGCAGATGCTGGGGTGTATGAGAAGATGATCTCACTGGGGCTGGTCAGTGCAATCGAGGAGAACGCCGTGTTGGGACGACAGGCGGGGGAGTTGGCGATGGAGATGATTCGGGGGCCCATCCGGGTAGGGCATGTTCCCTTCGGGACAGACCTGGCCCTGTGTGGCCTGGTGTATGATCTCTGCTACCCGGTCTGGACCGAGGCGGAACGGGAAGCATTCCATGGGTACTTGAACCAAACGGTGGATGCCAATGTGGAATCGGAACCGCATGTGTTTCATAACGGCTGGTATGGGTACAAGCATTGGGGGTACGGGATCGCGGCGTATGCCTGTTACTATGAAAATCCCCGGGCGCAGCAGATTTTGCAGGATTTGTATACAGACTATTGCCAGCGGGCCGCACCGGCGCTGGAACTGGCGGGCGCGGGCGGGGGGTGGGCCGAGGGCTATTATATCCATTACTTTTTGTATGAATGGCTGTTTTTTTGCGAGATCGCGCACCGGTGTGAAGGGGTGGATTATTTCGCGCACGCCCCCTCGTTTTACCAAAACCGCGCGGTCGCCAGTTTGTTTGAGATGTACCCTGGGATCCAAGATTACCAGTCACGACGGCCGATCCCGATGGGGGATGGCGGCGGGCGACGCTTTGGCGGAGACCGAGACAAGGCGCTGTCGGCCCGGCGGATTCTGGTAAACCGGTACCGGGACGATGCCGCACATCAGGCGGTCCATACCTTTAATGAAACGACGCCTCGCAGCAGCGTGGGGACCTATGCCTACAAGGATTTTTTATGGCGCGATCCCAGCGTGGCAAAAGGGGATTTGCAGGCGTTCCGTCTTTCGCATGTCAGCCCGGGGCCGGGGTATGTGTATGCGCGCAGTTCGTGGGATGAGGATGCCACCTATTTTTTCTTTAAGTGCGGGGACCGTTTCACTGCGCATCAGCACTTGGATGTGGGGCATTTTCTAATTGCCAAGCATGGCGAATTGATCGGGGATGGGGGGCATTATGACGAATTCGGATCGGACCATGATGTCAATTATCATTTGAGGACCATTGCCCACAATAGTATATTAATCAAGGATCTATCCGAAACATGGGAAGGGATCCGTGCGGGAAGGGTGACGGGAAACGATGGCGGGCAGGCCCATGCCTGGCCCCATCACAACGGAGCGGTGGCCGACGCGCAGGCATGGCAAGGACAGAAAGCCCTGTATGACATCGCCGATCTGCTCGCCACCGAGGAGCATGGGAAGTATTTCTATGTAGCCGGAGACGCAAGCCAAGCGTATTCTCCGAACAAACTGGAGTATTTCACCCGGCAAATCGTCTACCTTCGTCCTGGAACCTTTGTTATTTTTGACCGAGTCAAATCCATAATCCCTGATTATAAGAAAACATTTTTGCTTCAGGCGATCAAGACGCCGGAGATGACGGAGAAGGCTATCGTGGTCACCAATGGGCTGGGGCGTTTGTTTATCCAACCGCTGCTGCCCACGCATCCAGAAATTCGCCTGGTCTCGGGGGAAGATTTGTACACGTATGGCGGGCAGTCCTACCCGCCCAGCAAGGACACAGGCCCCGCACCGGAATGCCGGATTGAAGTGTCACCGCGAAAACCCGCCGCCAAGGATATGTTTTTGCATGTGCTGACAGCGACCGACGTCGCCGTGGAGAGCGTTCCTCCCGCCCAAACCTGGCAGACGGAAAGCGAGGTGTATGTGCAGGTGGGGGATTGGCAGATGGTTTTTGGGAAAGAGCAAGTGGCCTTCCGGATGGAGTAAGTCGTGGGGAGCGAGGGAGAACCGGGACATATTATATATAAATAAAATAAAGTATTATTAACCGCTGTTTTCTGTAAACATAGCAAAATTAGTTATTTGTTATTTGCAAAAAACGGGAGAATCGGGTGATTTTTTTGGGAAAGAGGGGGAAAGAAGCGGGATAATCGCCGTTTGCGATTGTCTCTATTCGCAGTTGTTAATATACTGAAATTACTTCAGAGCGACGATATTATAAAAAATAGTATATCAATAAAATACACACTAATCTTATTAATATGGTGGTGCGCGTATGGTTCTCCAACTTCAGTATATATTCTGTTTCTGGCTGCTGGTGGCGGGAGTTTGTATTTCTCCGCCGTGGATTGCAGCGCAAGAGGTCAGCGAGAACAGCAGTTGTTTTGAATGCCATGCGGATGAAGAGATGACCGGCGAGGTTGGGGGGAAAGAAATCTCGCTCTTTGTAAACGAACCTTTGTACGCCAAATCCATCCATGCGGAACTGAGTTGCGTGGATTGCCACAATGATATCAAAGAATTTCCCCATGAGGATGAGTTGGCAAAGGTGGATTGTACCCAGTGCCATGATGACGTCATGGAGGAATTTTCCAAAAGCGTCCACGGGGTGGCGGCATTTGAGCGGCAGGACGCGCTCGCGCCCACCTGTGCCTCGTGCCACGGCAAGCATAGCATTCTGCCCGCCTCGGATCCAAACGCGATGACCTATGTGATGAATATCCCCGCCACCTGTGGGAACTGCCATAAGGAAGGCACGGAGATGACCACCACGCATGATTTGGATCAGCACCATGTGCTGGCGGATTACTCCATGTCCATTCATGGCGAGGGGATTTTTAAAAAGGGGTTGACCGTCTCGGCCGTGTGTACCAGTTGCCATGGAGATCACGATATTCTGCCCCATACGCATCCGGCGTCTTCGATCCATGCCGATAATGTCACCGCGACCTGCATGAAGTGCCACGCGCAGATCGAGAAGGTGCATGAGAAGATTATCGACGGGGAGTTGTGGAAAACTGAGCCGAATAAAATCCCCAATTGCGTGGGGTGCCACCAGCCCCATAAAGTACAGCGGGTTCAGTATGATATCGAAATTTCGGATGAAACCTGCCTCTCCTGTCACTCTGATCCCAATCTGAAGATGGTAAAGGATGGGGAAGAGATTTCGCTGTATGTCAACAAGATCAAGGCGCAAGCCTCGGTACATGGAAATACCTCGTGCATCAAGTGCCATTACGATGTCAAACCGGATTTGTATCCCGTTTGCAAGGATATGCGGCCGGTGGATTGCTCGGTTTGCCATGCCGAGCAGGTACAGGATCATCGGACGGGGCTGCATGGCCAGTTCGAAGCCAAGGGTGACCCCAACGCGCCGTCGTGTGTGCAGTGCCATGGCAAGCATGAGATGCTGGCGAAGATCAATTCCGCCTCGCCGACCTATCCGAAGAATGTTCCCGCCCTGTGTACGCAATGCCACCTGGATGGACAGCCAGTCGTACGGCGAGATGCCTCGGAGTTGCAGGGGGTGATGACCAGTTATTCGCAAAGTGTGCATGGCAAGGGGCTCTTGGAGAGCGGGCTGACGGTGACGGCGATGTGTACCAGTTGCCATGGCTCGCACAAGGCGTTACCAGCCTCAGATCCGCAATCCGCCGTGCACCGGGATAACCTGAATTCGACTTGCGGTGTCTGCCACCAGGGGATCAAGGAGATATTTGATACCAGTATCCACAGTCCATTCGTCAACAAGACCAATGATCCGCTGCCGATCTGTGAAGACTGCCACTCGTCGCACAGCATTAAACGGAGCGATGACAAGGGATTCCGAACGGAACTGGCGCAAACCTGTGGGAAGTGCCACGAGCGGTTGGTGGCTTCGTATTTTGAAACCTATCATGGCAAAGCCTCGAAGCTGGGGGATGATGTCGCGGCGAAATGCAGCGATTGCCACGGCGCGCATAATATATTCCCCAATGTGGATCCCCGCTCGACCTTATCCCACGACAACATTGTGGATACCTGCAAGCAATGTCACCCCGGATCGCACCGCCAGTTTACCGGGTACCTGACCCACGCAACCCACCATGACAGCGAAAAATACCCCATTTTGTATTACTCGTTTATATTCATGAGTACCTTGCTCATTGGGACGCTGACCTTCTTTGGGCTGCACACGCTGCTCTGGCTGGTCCGCTCCCTGATTTACCGGGTTAAAAACCGGCAGGCGATCCAAGCGCGGCATCGCTTGCAGCAGCAAGAAGGGGTGTATATCCGGCGGTTCCGCACTCATCAGCGGGTGCTGCACCTGATGGTGATTGTGAGTTTCTTGACGCTGGCCCTAACCGGCATGACCCTAAAGTTTCCGGATGTGGCGCTGTTCAGCATGATCTCGCAATGGCTGGGGGGACCGAAGGGGACGGGACTGCTGCACCGCCTAGGCGCAATTGTGACGTTCACGTACTTTGGCATTCATCTCTTCCTGCTGGCACGGATGTGGAAGCGGGGCGAGGTTACCCTGATGGGGCTGTTTACCAAGAGTTACAGCATGGTGCCCAACTGGGGTGACGCGGTAGCCATGTGGCAGAATTTCAAATGGTTCCTGGGGATGGGCCCGCGGCCGGAATTTGGGCGCTGGACCTATTGGGAGAAGTTTGATTACCTGGCTGTGTTCTGGGGTGTCACCATCATTGGGACCACCGGATTGATGCTCTGGTTCCCGGAACTATTCACGCTGGTTTTGCCGGGCTGGATCATCAATGTGGCGACGATTATCCACAGTGACGAAGCGCTGCTGGCAACCGGGTTTATTTTTTCCATCCACTTTTTCAATACCCATTTCCGGCCGAGTGTGTTCCCGATGGATCCAGTCATCTTCACTGGGCGGGTGCCGTTGGAAGAATTCAAGGAAGAGCGGCCGCTGGAATACCAGGAACTGGTGGAATCCGGCGAATTGGAGAAATACATCGTTGAAGCCCCCGAAAAATGGGTTTCTTGGTCCGCCCTCGTCTTTGGCATGCTGTTTTTGCTGACGGGGCTGACGATTATCGCATCGATTATTTACGGGATGCTGATTGTCTATCCCGGCATTTGAGAATTTCAAGAATTAAAAAAACCACAAGAAGGGTTTATCACGCCATGCCATCTGTAAAACACATCTTGTTTCTGCTTGGTTTGCTACTGGGCCTGGGTGTCATTTCTGGGTATACCCAGGATGTGACAAAGACAAAGAGCTGCATGGAATGCCATGAGGATCAAGAACTCACCGGCGAGATCGATGGGGAGGAAGTTTCGGTCTTCTTCGATCTGGAACGGTATGAGAAGGGTATTCACGCGGATCTGAGTTGTGTGGATTGCCACGACGATATTGCGGAATTGCCGCATGATTCGGATTTGAAGAAGGTTGATTGTTCCTCATGCCATGATGATGTGATCGAGGAGATTAAAACCTCAGTCCATGGCGCCGAAGGAAAAGAGGGGCCGTCCTGCGCGGATTGCCACAGCCATCCCCATCACGCCTTGCGGCCGGACGATCCGGAGAGCACGATCAATCATCAGAACATCCTGGCGGTCTGTTCCAAGTGCCATAACGAGGAGAATCCAAACACCGAAGCCTTCGCGGTAGAGCATTTCACGGCGGAATCATATGCGCAGACCGTGCATGGAAAGGCGTTCCAGGCGGGAAATGCGGATGCGGCGTTCTGTACGGATTGCCACGGGCATCACAAGATCCTGCCATCCAGCAATCCCGAATCGCCCTTGCACCCCACCAAGGTGGATTCGACCTGTGCCCAATGCCACCAGGAAGTTTTTGAAATATACAAAAACAGTATTCACGGAAAAACAACCGCATCGGGATCAGAAGACGCGGCGACGTGTACCAGTTGCCATGGCGAGCATGATATTGTCCCGGTAGATGACCCGGATTCGCCGCTGCAGCACAACCGGGTTTCGTTCATGTGCGGGAAGTGCCACTTTGACTTGACGCTGATGGATCAATACGGGTTGGCCTCGGCGGAACAGGAAACGCTTTTCAAAGGGAGTGTGCATGCGGAAGAAGTGGCCAAGGGGAATGAAAAAGCGCCGAATTGTGTCAGTTGCCACGGTTCGCACAATACCCTGCCATTGCGGGATCCAGACTCGCCCTCGAACTTCATGCACGTCCCCGAAACATGTGGCCAATGCCACGAAGTGGAAAAAGAGCAGTACCTGAAAAGTGTACACGGCGTGTCGGCGATGCGGGGGCATAAAGATTCCCCAGTTTGCACGGATTGCCATGGGGAACATGCCATTCTGCGGCCCAGTGATGACCAATCCCCGGTCTCGGTGCTCAAAGTCGCCCAAAACACCTGCGCACGCTGCCATGCCTCGATTGTCATCAACGACAAGTACGGGATCAGCAGCGGCAAGGTAGAAAACTATTTCGATAGTTACCATGGCCTCGCGTTACAGCATGGGTCGAAAAAGGTGGCGAATTGTTCCAGTTGTCATGGGTATCACTTGATCCTGCATTCTTCCGATCCCAACTCGACCGTGAGCAAGGAGCGGTTGGTGGAAACGTGTGGGAGTTGCCACCCGGGGATTTCGTCGAATGTATTGGCCGCGCCCATTCATGCGGATGTAACCATTCGTTCGCAGACAATCACGGCTTGGGTTCCCCGCATTTATATCTTGCTGATCGTGGTCATCATCGGGGGGATGCTGCTGCACAACGGGGTGATTTTCTGGGCGGGGTTACGCAAGAAATACGCGCATGAAAAGGGGCGCCCGAGTTACCGACGCTTTACCCGATTCGAGATATGGATGCACGTCCTGCTGACCATTTCCTTTATCCTGCTGGTCATTACCGGGTTTGCATTGCTGAGCCCCAACTCGTGGTGGGTGACGATGCTCTCGTACCTGCAGTTCAACGAGGCAGTGCGGGGCCTGATTCACCGGGTGTGCGGGGTAATCTTGATCGTCACCTCAATCCTCTACGCAGGATATATGGTCTTTACGAAGCGGGGCCGATCGGAATTCATCGCCTTCTTCCCCGTATGGAAAGACGCAGTGGATGTGGTGCACTACCTGAGTTACCACATGGGCTGGCGGGCCGAGCCTCCCAAATTTGACCGCTATGATTACATGGAAAAGATGGAATTCTGGGCGCTGGTTTGGGGTGTGATCATCATGGCCATCACGGGGCTCATCCTATGGTTCCCCATCCAGGCGTTTGAATATCTCCCCAAGTGGGCGATTGATATGGCCGAGTTGATCCACTATTACGAAGCGGTCCTGGCAACGCTGGCGATCGCGGTGTGGCATATCTTCTTGGTGATTTTCCATCCGGACGAATACCCGATGAGCCTAACCTGGCTGACGGGTGAGATGACGGAAGAGCATCTGAAGAAGAACCACCCTCTGGAGTATGAGCGGTTGAAACAAGAGAAAGAACAGGCGGCCACCGTAAAGGAAGACGGCAGTCCGACAAAATCTGACGCTGGCTTGAACACCGAAGACAAGAAGGATGAGTAAAAGAAGGCAAGAGGGGCGGGTAAATCACCCGCCCCTCTTTCTTCGTGCCCCGACTCCCTATCCCGCGAATGCAACGATTCCCACGGCCCGGGCAGGTTTGCCCATTCGCGTTCAGCCAGGATTTCTTCTCCCCGATCCCAAACCGCAAGAATTAACTGAAAACAGATTATAAAAGTTAGGAACAATAAACTTCACTTGTTCAGATGAAATATCGGAACGGAAAGCATGGCAAAACAAGGAGAACTGATTTTGTTTTGCCATGGTTTTCTTTAAAAAAAGGCATTTTTTATGTAGACAGAATTTAATGAAAGAGTAAAATACCAAAGGATGAGATCGAATCTATGTTTGGGTAATGGAGACTACTCTTGTTTCGCAATATTCCAGAACACTTCCTCGTCGTCACGCTCAATCACCGCACGGTTTCCATAGATCAGTTATACCAATTTTCTATTCCAGAAGAATGGATGCATGATCTCCTGCTGGCTTTTCAGTCCGCCCCTTCGATCAAGGAGGTGGCTGGGCTTTGTACGTGTAACCGCACTGAATTTTACGCGGCGGTGCATTCGGTGAAGGACGCCGCTCACGCCATTGTTCATATCCTCTCCGAGCGCCTGGGGGTTTCGCTGGAATCCATGCGCCAGGGGATGGATGTGATTGTTGACGCGGAGGCGGTGGAGCATTTGTTTCGCCTTGCCGCGGGCTTGGAATCAATGGTGGTGGGAGATGCGCAGATTCTGGGTCAGGTGAAGGCGGCGTACCAGTTTTCGGAATCGCTCAACCTCGCGGGGAAGATTTTCCACCATCTGTTCCCCAAAGCGTTTTCCATGGCCAAGCGGGTGCGCCATCAAACCGGCTTAGGGAAGGGGCGGGTCTCGGTCAGTGCCCTGGCGGTGGAATGCGCCCGTCAGTTTTTTGTATCGACGGACACCCTGGTTGCCACCGTGGTAGGTGCGGGAAAGATGGGGCGGCTTTCAGCCAAGTATTTATGCGATGCCGGGTGTAAGGAAATCCGGATTGTGAACCGCAGTGTCGACAAAAGTCTGCAACTGGCGCAGGAAGTGGGGGGGATTGCCTATAATTTCGACGAGATAGCAACCGCGCTGGCGGGATCGCAGTTGGTCATCAGCAGCACCGCCGCCAAAAGCCCAATCATAACCAAGC
>JAVFAP010000138.1:0-8603 GCA_034002445.1 bacterium
CAAGTACCCAGTTCAGTGGTAATACCATCAGCAGGCGGAGGAGCAGCCAAAAAATGATCGTTTGTATGATATTGCTTAATGGTCCCGCCAGGGCGATCCACATCGTATCTTTCTTGATATTCCGCAAATTGGATGGTTCGTAAGGTACCGGTTTTCCCCAGCCAAATGGCATGAACAGAATGAAGAAGAATCCCATCGGGTCAAAATGGGCCAAGGGATTGAGGGTTAATCGCCCCATCCGAGCGGCTGTGTCATCTCCGCGGTGATAGGCCATCCATGCGTGAGCCATTTCATGCACCGAGATTGCCAGGATGAGCATGAAAAACCACGATAAACCAAGTTGAGGGTATTGCATAATGAAAAAGTACATCGATTCGTTCGCTAATCCTTTTCTTTTAGGTAGTAAGAATTATAATTCCGATATCCTCAAAAACTAAGAAATAACGCCGATAATTTTCCTGCCGGTTTTCATTCGTTCCGCGGAACCATATCGATCTGGGATTTTCCCGGCTCTTCTGCTTGATGAAACGGGATTTTGGTGGCATCCTGGTACGATTTCTTTATCTATCGGCGTTTTCTTAAGATAGAGCAGTGACAACAGCCGGATTACCCGGAATTATACTTGAATCATCGGAAAGGCGTTACTGATATGACGCGTGTTGCTATTGGGATCGATCTGGGCGGTACAGACATCAAGGCGGGCCTCGTTGCGGAAGACGGCACGCTGATCCAAAAATACAAAAAATCCACCGAAGCTCGATTAGGCGGGGCCAAAGTGGTGGAACGCATCGGCGATCTGATTGGCGAAATTCTCAGTTCCGATGCCCTGAAAAATCCCTCCTATGAGCTGGTGGGTGTGGGAATGGGCAGCCCTGGTCTGATCGATCATGACAAAGGCTCCATAACCCGGCCCGTCAACATCCCTGGCTGGGACCGCTGGATCTGTGTCCGGGACGAATTCATGAAGCGTTTCCCCGAAATCAAGGATGTCAAAGTCGATAACGACGCCAACGTAGGGGCGTTGGGGGAAGCTCTCTTTGGCCGGGGCAGGGGCATGAAAGTGGTTCTATGCCTTACCCTGGGGACCGGGGTTGGGGGCGGTGTCGTCATCGATGGCAAAGTCATGCATGGCACGGCGGGGTTCGCGGGTGAACTGGGCCACATCATGGTCAATCCCTGTGGTCCGGTTTGTGGATGTGGTAACGAAGGCTGTCTCGAAACCTACGCTTCCGCCACTGCCATCGCCCGCTATGCCCAAGAACGTGTCCGGGTTGAACACATTCCGTCCCTGATGAAAAGCATGGTCAAATGCCGTTCCGAGATTACATCCAAGGTTGTTTGCGAAGCCGCTCTGCAGGGCGATCCGGTCGCGTTGGATGTCGTTGCCTGGGCGGGCAAGGCCTTGGGGATTGGGATCGCGACGCTGATCGTGTGCTTCAATCCGGCGATCGTTTGTCTTGGCGGGGGCGCTTCGAACATGGGCGACCTCTTGTTTGACCATGCCCGCAAAGAAATCCAAAAACGGGTCTTCTTCAACTCTCACTTCGAAACACCCATTGTCAAGGCCGCCCTTGGCGAAGAAGCCGGCACCATCGGCTCCGCGGGCCAATTGTTCTAAATTAAATCCCTCTTTCCCCCCACTTTACGGTGGGGGGGAATTTAATTCCAGCCCCAATGAGTTCCCCCTCCAAAGCCTCCCTGCAATCCCTGGCCTTCCGTCTTGGCTTCGACGCCATCGGTTTCGCTCCCCCCACTCCCTCTACCTGGAACGCGTACGCCGCCTGGATCCAACAAGAATACCACGGTACCATGACATACCTCGCCAATCGTCTTGACGAACGCCGCGAGCCCGGACTCCTGCTTGACAACGTGCAGACCGTCATCCTGCTGGCCAAGTCTTACCTGGAAGAGGAACCTCCCGGCCAGCCAGCCCAGGGGCCCACGGGGAGAATTGCCCGGTATGGCTGGGGCTTGGATTATCACGATGTCCTGCGCGCGCGCGCCCAGATCCTCTGCGATTGGATCACCAGCCAAACCCTGGGTCAACACCGCTGCCGTATTTTTGTGGATTCCTCCCCGGTGATGGAAACCGACCTAGCTGCTCAAACCCACATCGGCTGGAAAGGCAAGAATACCGTCCTGGTCAGCCCCGCCTTGGGGCAATGGTTTCTCCTGAGTGGAATCCTGACCACCTGGTCCCTGGAGCCGGATGAACCTACGCCCAGCCATTGTGGCCGGTGCCAGCGCTGCCTGGATGCCTGCCCCACCCAAGCCTTTGTCGCTCCCTATGTCCTGGACGCGCGGAAATGTATTTCTTACTGGACCATCGAGTACAAAGGGATTATTCCGGAAGATATTCGCCCCAGCCTGGGGAACCATATCTTCGGCTGTGATGAATGTATTGCGGTCTGCCCTTGGAACCGCTTCGCCCAAACCGCTCCAACCCAATTCTTCCATTCCCGCCCCGAATTGGCCACGGTTCCCTTGATTGAATGGATGCGGATGGACCAGCCCACGTTTAAATCCCTGTTCCATGGTACCCCCATCGAGCGCCTGAAACGCAAACGCCTGCTGCGCAATGTCGCGATCGCCTTGGGCAATAGCGACGACCCAGAGGCGATTCCCGCCCTGCGCCAAGCCAGCCAGGACCCCGAAGAACTCATCCGAATCCACGCCACCTGGGCCCTGCATCGACTCCTCTCTTAACGGAGTATAAAAACTGTAGATAAACGAAAATAGCCTGGGTGGGCTCAAAACGAGCAACGCGAGCATGGCCCACCTTCGTGCCGCACCAAATTCATCATACGCAACCACCCCAATCCATTTTCCCAACAAGCGCTGAAAGCGCGTCGCCTGGATAGCGAAGCGGGAAATCCGCGGTAGCGGATGGAACCCTGGAGCGGTGCCGTACCAGGCCGGGATTATTCACTCTGTGTGCCACCCCCCTCCGCAAATAATCTTATTTCTTTCAAGGATTTGATTGACTTTTACGGGTTGCTTGCCAATAATAGGACGAATCTACTTAGGGAGAGGAATGGTACTTTGAAACGGCGGAACGCGTTTACCTTGATTGAGTTACTAATTGTCGTGGCAATTATCGGTATTTTGGCGGCGATTGCCGTCCCCAACTTCATGAATGCCCAGATTCGGGCCAAGGTCGCCCGGGTCAAGGGGGATTTGAAAGCGGTGGGCACGGCGCTGGAAATGTATAAGATGGATCAAAACGCGCTGCCCCTGGGCCCTGGGCCGGACCTCCTCAGTTGGAGCACGGTCCTGACCACCCCGGTGGCTTATATCAGCAATGTGAATATGCTCGATCCCTTCGGCGGCGCCGATAAATTCAGCTTTGGCAGTGCGTTCGAATGGCAGAAGGGCTATAAATACTTCTGCTTCAAGTTTTACCCCGATGATCCATCCAGCACCTGGATGGGCCGGGCCGGCCTGGGGGCCTACTCCATGGAGGGCTACCTCCTCTACAGTTTTGGGCCGGATAAAGCACAAACATCGTTGGAATGGTATGCCGCCGGGCAAGGAAATTCGGGGATGATTTATCATCCTTCCAACGGCCTCATTAGCGCTGGGGACATCGGTATCGCCGGGGGCGAAACCCGTGATGACCGCGCCGGGAAAATCAATAACGCGCTGTAATTCGTCGGGTATTTGCACTTCAGGATACGAACCGCGGAGAAGATTCGCGGTTCGTCGTATTTTTGCGTGAATGGAGATTTCAAATGAAGAAATGGGCTCTTTTTCTTGGATTTGTGATGGTCTCGGCTTTTGCCCCTCATGGCGAGGGGGCCGAAATTCCTCCGGATTTCCCCACGATCGAGGTGCCGGGCTTGGAACAGGAGATGATCGCGCTGCGCGACCTCTTCTATCTCCACTATGTCCCCGCGCAACCCCTGGCGACGCTGTGGGATGAGTGGATTTCCGGCTCGTCCCTCTGGCCCGCGGTCGAGACCAATGGCCGCATGGATCTGTTGCGGGGCAAGTGGGCTGGTGCGCTGGCTCACCGGGATATCGATCCCGAGGGGTATGTCGCCACCCACCAACACGCCTCGATCGCGCACCAGCAGGGGTGGCCTTTTCCGTTCTGGAAGCAGGGCGGGGAAGGCACCTGGGGCCATCATTTTTCCTTGCAGAGCGTGCCCTCCGGCTGGCATGGCACCGAGGCCAAGGATCAAACGGGTTGGGTGCTGACGGGTGGAGAAGACCGGGGCGTGGATGAAGTCGCCTGGCGGTTGCGCCTGATTCTCCCTTCCGCGAGCGTGGAAGCGCCGCCACTGCGCATTTTGCCCGAGCAAGCCCCGTTTCTGCAACTGCGTTGGATGGCCGACCCTCTGGCTTCCGCTCAACCCTACGTGGAATGGAAAACCGAAGCCGATCCCCGCTACAGTTCTGATAGGCGCTTTTATTTCGCTCCACCCCAAAACGCGGACCGGATGGACTATACGATGATTCCGGTTTATTTGTCTCCCGCGTGGAAGGGAGTGATTACCGGTCTCCGAATTCAGTTCAACAATCCCCAACCTGGCAGCGAGGTATCAATCCAGGCCTTGTTCACTCAATACGACACCCGCCATACAATTAACAATCAAAATTTCATTCGCGGCTGCTGCCAGTATGTGGCCTGGAGCCGGGATTTGAATTTTTTGCGCAGCCAGATCAGCCGCATGCGCCTGGCTCTCGCCTATATGCGGACCACCCTGGGCGGGGACGAGCACAAGTGCATCATGGCTCCCTTCGTGGGGCATGACGGCCGCAGTGGGTTGGAGTGGAAGGATGGCAAAAAGATCATCCATTCCGGCCGGGGAATCGGCAACAACTACTGGGATCTTCTGCCCATGGGGCATCAGGACGCCTATGCCACCATGCACTATTATGACACCCTGCGCTACATGGCCGAACTAGAAGAGCAAATCGCCGCCCATCCCGAATGGAATATTCCTGGCGGTGTACTGCAAGCCAACGCGGACGAATTGCGCGCCCATGCCGCCGAAGTGAAGGCGGTGGCGGGGAAATTATTCTGGAATGCCGATACCGGCCGCTTTGTCTGCGGAATCGATGTGGATGGCACCGCCTATGACTATGGCTTCACCTTCTTGAACCTCGAAGCCATCTACTACGGCTTCGCCACGGAGGAGCAGGCCCACACCATCCTGGATTGGATGAATGGGAAACGGTTGGTAGCGGGAGACACGTCCCAGGGGGAGGATATCTACCATTGGCGTTTCGCCCCCCGCGCGACAACCAAACGCAATATTGAGTACTACGGATGGTTCTGGAATTCACCCGAAAGTATCCCCTGGGGAGGCCAGGTGCAGGATGGCGGCGCCGTGCTGGGCTTCTCGTACCACGATCTCATGGCCAGGCTGCGCCACCTCAGCCCAGCGAACAGCTGGACACGGCTCCAGGCTATTCTGGACTGGTATCGCGAAGTGCAGGCGGCCGGTGGCTACCGCGCATACTACAAGGAAGGCAAAGAGGGTACTCTGCAAGGCGGGGGGACTGCGGGCGGCCTGGGGCTGGATCAGGAATTCTTTGAGAGCCTGCTGGTGCCGCAAGTGATGCTGAATGGCTTCCTGGGTTTTACGCCGCGCCTCGATGGCTTTGCGCTGAAGCCCGCGCTCCCCGCGGAATGGCCTTTGCTGCGGATTTCGCGGATTCATTTCCATCATACCATTCTGGAGATCACCGCCACGCCAGACCGGTTGCGTATCACCGTGCAAGGCCGCACCGATGGCCCGATCCGTATCCAACTGCCCTCCGGCGTATGGAAAGCAGGGATCAATGGCGGAGAAGAACAGACAATCCCGATCGATTCAGAAAATCCCGCATGGATGATTCAACTGGAAGATCAAATGGAATTACACCTCATCCGCGCCTGATTCGTTCAAAACAGATAATAAAAAGCCCGGGGTATTGGATGCCATGCCCCGGGCTTTTTATTTCTGAAAAAAGGAGAGAAATCCTAGCGTATGGGATAGTGCCGGTACTTTTTCGCCGCTTCATAGACCGCCGCCACATTGGCGGAAGGCACATCGGCCTGGACATTGTGGATTGTCGTAAAGACATAGCCGCCGCCCGGCGCGAAGATGTGCATGCGCTCTCGCACGTGGCGATCGATGTCTTCCGGTGTGCTGTGGGGCAGAATCACCTGCGTATCGCAGCCGCCTCCCCAGAAGGTCAGGCGGTCGCCATAGGTTTGTTTGAGGTGGACCGGGTCCATATTCTTGGCCGAAGTTTGGACTGGGTTCAGCACCTCCACTCCCGCCTCGATGAGATCATTGAGGTAAATTTCGATAGAGCCGCAGGAATGCAGGAACAGCGCCACATGGGGGCATTTCTTCTTGGCAAAGGCGTAAACCTTCGCCTGCGCGGGCAGGATAAATTTACGGAACATGTCCAAACTGAGCTGCGGTCCCGCCTGGGTGCCCATATCGTCCCCCATCTGGATCAGCTGGATATACGGGCCTACCGCGTCCAGGTAGGCGTCCAGATTCTCCAAATGCTGCTCGACCAGGTGGTTGATGAAATCGGTGACGTAGGTGTCGCCCTCGCCCAAGTCCATCATGAAATTCCCCCAGCCGCGCATGAACTGGCCGTTCTCCAGAATATTCCCCCCAAAGCCACCCATTAGGGCGAAGTCGGTTTTCTCATAAAGAGCCTGGGCCCGTTGCCGCAGCCAGGCCAACTGGTCCGCGCTGTATTTGGGCAGTTTGTAGGACGAGACCGGTTCGCGGGGCGCGCCCAGGGGCGGCTGGATCATCTCGAAATAGAGGCATCCCTTGGGCATCTGCCCCCAGACGGTGCCATCCGGGTTCTTGGCGAGCAGGCCTCCCTGGCCATCTGGCTCCAGCCAGGCATCCGGCGGAACCTCCGCCGGGGTTCCATCGGGCAAGGTGTAGGGCTGCCAGGGCCGGGGATCGGGGCAAAGCGAGGTGTTGACGATATCCACGACATCGACCTCGAAGTGCTGCAAAATCACCGGGTCGATCTCCGCCAGTTGCTGCATGACGTCGTACACCCGGATATATCCCTCGGTCAGACCGAGGTGCTGCTTGAGATGGTGGTAGGCCAGCGCCGTCATCCCGGTGGAGCGCATCGCGCCGCAATCGATCGGAACTCGGTCCGGCTCTTGGTGTTGAAGGGTGGTGAGTACTCGTTCCCGCGAATTCATCCTGTTCTCTTTCATTCTTGATATTTGCCCTATTATGCTGAGAAAATCCCCCATTTTCCAGGCAGGGAGAGGCGGGGCGGGCGATTATTTTCCCATTCCTGCCTCCCCATTCTTCAACCCCACACGAATTTATGATATGTTGACCGCGTGGTTTTGAATGGAACAGAAAGGCGGTATCCCTATGGGACAGGATATGGAAGCACTCTATCAGGAGCGTCTAAAACGCTACACCACGGCTCTGCGCAACGGCAAACCGGACCGGATCCCCATTCGCCCCTTTGTGGCGGAGTTTGTCGCCAAGTACGCGGGCATGACCTGCCAGGAAGTGGTGCACGATTACAACAAGGCCTTTGTCGCCGCGCGCCGCTGCATGGCCGATTTTGACTGGGACGCGGCGGTCGCCAACATGGTCTATGTCTGGACCGGGCTGACTCAGGCCATTGGATTGACCTACTACGGCGTTCCTGGGATCGACGTGCCGCCGGACAAGGGATTCCAATACCGGGAACCGGCGGAAGACAAATCATTCATGAAAGCGGATGAGTACGATCTGCTGATCGAAAGCCCCACCGAATTTCTGTTCAACGTATGGCTGCCCCGCGCCTCGCAGGACGTTGCCGCACCCGGCGAGCCGAATACCTACCGTAACAATTTGTCGTTTCTCAAGGGCGGCATGGCGATGCTGTCGTACTTCTACGCGTTTGGACCGCAAGTGCAGGCCATGCGGACCGAATGCGGGACGGTATCGGCGATTTCCGGTATCTTCAAGGCCCCCTTTGATATCATTGCCGACAAGATGCGCGGGTACCTGGGATTGACCATGGACCTCTTCGAGCAGCCGGATAAAGTACTGAAAGCCTGCGAGGCCTTGATGCCCCACCTGCTGCACATGGCCCTGTCCGGCGCGGACCCGAACAAGAATGTGCCGATCGGTTTCTGGATGCACCGGGGCTGCGTGCCGTTTATTTCTTACGAACAGTTTAACAAATTTTACTGGCCCACGCTGAAACCGATCATCGAGGAACTCTGGTCGCGCGGGCATCAGGTGCTCTTCTACGCCGAAGGCAAGTGGGGCAAGCATCTGGACGCGTTCGCCGAACTGCCGGATCAGAGCATTGTCTATCATGTGGATCAGGATGATATTTTCGAAGTGCATAAGAAAATTGGGCATAAGTTCTGCATCAGCGGCGGCATTCCCAACGCGCTACTGGGCTACGGCACGCCCGCGCAGGTGCGGGAGTATTGCAAGAAGGTGATCGACGGCGTCGCCCGTGATGGCGGGTATATCATGGATGCCAGCGCCATTATTCAAAACGACGCCCAGATCGAAAATATCCAGGCTATGACCGATTTCACCCGAGAATACGGCGTTTACTAAACGAATGGATTGTTGGAGAAAAAATGATGGATAAAAACGAGTTGG
>JAVFAP010000139.1:0-8471 GCA_034002445.1 bacterium
GACGCCCGCGCGGCACGCTCTTGCTCGGGGGTGTGGTAAAATATGGCGGAACGGTATTGCGAGCCGATATCCGGCCCTTGCCGGTTTAATTGGGTTGGGTCATGGATGGTCCAAAAAACTGCCAGCAGATCATAATAAGAGACCACGGCAGGATCATACGTCACCAGCACCGCTTCGGCATGCCCGGTCAGATCGGCGCAAACATCCCGATAGGTCGGGTTACACAATGCCCCCCCGGTATATCCCGCGCTGGTATCCACCACGCCCTTCACCTTGCGGAAGGCAGCCTCAACCCCCCAAAAACAGCCTGCGGCAAACGTCGCTTTTTCCATCCATCCAACCTCCGGTGTCACACCTGACTGAGATAGACATTATTGTAAATGGAACCAGCAGTTTTGCAAGCAAGGAATAAATGGCGATGACCACCCGGATGGCATTTACCTTCCTCCCTGTGGATGAGAGGAGAGATATGCCAAGCAAGGCTCCCTCAAAAGCCAAAACCAGGTTCATTGATCCAAGGCGAAAAAAGCCGTGAAGACGGATTCTCACTTCGCACAAGATATGGGGGGCATGCCCCATTCCCTTCCCTGATCCTGTTTTTTTACCTGTGGATATCTCTCCTTTCCCTCATACCAAATGGGGGGATGATTTGCCCAGAACCTTGCATTCATGCTAAAATTGAACGATTCATAGCCTGTGGATAAAATGTTGACAATGTTTGAAAAACCTGTTTGGCGGCAGGGGATTCCCCCTGTTGCGCCATGCCGGTCGGACTTGTAAAATGGGCTATCGCGAACAAGGAGATTTAGGATGAAAACACTTTTGGCTTTGGTCTGTATTTGTATTTTTGCTTTACCCGTGCTGGCGGAAAGTCCCCACGTGGCATTCCCCAACGGGCTCTCTCCCGAGGCAACCTATTTCCCCATCGGGGTCTGGCTCCAAAATCCTGCCAACGCCGTCCGTTACAAAGAAGCGGGGATCAACCTCTATATCGGCCTGTGGCAAGGCCCTACCGATGAACAGTTGGATCAACTCAAAGCCCAAGACATCCGTGTGATTTGCGGCTGGAACCAAACCGCCCAGCGTCGGATGGACGACCCTGTCTTTGCCGGCTGGATGCATCAGGACGAACCAGATAACGCCCAACCCGTGACCGATCCCCAAACCGGCAAACAATCCTATGGCCCCCCGGTCAAACCCGAGACCATTGTGGCGGACTATGAAGAGATGAAACAACGGGATCCCACCCGTCCCATCTTTCTCAACCTGGGGCAAGGGGTTGCCAATGACGAATGGGTGGGCCGGGGCCCTGGGGCCCAATTGAGTGATTATGAAACATACATCAAAGGCTGCGATATTGTCTCGTACGATATCTACCCCATCACCGACCTGCGCCGGGAAGATGGCGAGGATTATCTCTGGCTGATCGCCAAGGGCCTGGATCGCCTTACCCGCTGGACCGACGGGGAGAAACCCATCTGGAATGTGATCGAATGCACCCACATCAACAATCCCAACCAAAAACCCACCCCCAACCAGGTCAAGTCCGAAGTGTGGATGTCACTCATTCACGGTTCAAAAGGTATCATCTACTTCGTACATGAGTTCCAGCCAAAATTCAATGAAAAAGCCCTGCTGGACGACCCGCAAATGCTGGAAGCGGTCACCGCCATCAACCAGCAAATCCACACCTTGGCGCCGATTCTCAACCAGCCTAGCCTCCCGGAGGGAATCACAGTCGAATCCTCCAACCCCGAGGTGCCTATCGCGTTCATGGCGAAAGAATTCGAAGGCGCTCTCTATCTTTTTGCCATCAACATGCGCAATATCCCGGTTTCCGCTACGTTTTCATTCAAGCAATCCATTCAAGCCATCGAGGATATGGAGGAAGAACGAACCATTCCGATATCCCAACAGCAAATAACCGACACCTTTAGTCCCTATCAGGTGCGGATGTACAAAGGAAAGACAGACTGATCCCGCGATCCAGCGCGGCTCGCAGTTCAAACCACGCAGAATGAAAAAGCCTGCGCAGCCTGACGTTGGCGAAATTTCAAGATAGAATCTCAGTGCACCCGGTTCGAATGGAATGGGGTTGTGATCTTATGAATGGATGGAATTCATGCCCGAGCATTTGTTAGACCCAGCGCTTCTTTCTTCGATCGCCCATCTGGAATTGATCGCCCGGCAGGCGGTGGAGGGGACGGTATCCGGCTTGCATCACAGCCATTTCATGGGCCGTAATGTGGAGTTCAGCGAACACCGGCCCTATAATCCCGGCGATGAATTGCGCCATATCGATTGGCGGGCGTACGCCAAAACCGACCGCTTCCATATCAAACTGTTCGAAGAAGACACCAACCTGCGCGCTCTGATTCTTACAGATCTCAGCGGATCCATGCACTTTGGCGATGCCACCATCCCCAAGCGTGAGTACGCCCAGCAACTCACCGCGGCGCTTTCTTACTTGATCCTGGCTCAGGGGGACAGCGCGGGGCTTGCGGTGTTTGATCACAAAATTCAAACCTACATCCCGCCCCGCAGCCGGGTGGATCAATGGGGCCCGTTTTTGGAAGCCCTGACCTCGACACCCCAGACCACGGAAGAAACCTCCATCTGCTCCGTGCTTTCCGACATCACCGAGTGGCTGACCAAGCGGGGGCTGGTCATCCTCATCTCGGACTTGATTGAAGATCCGGAGCAGGTCATGAAGCACCTCGCCATGATTCGCACCGCGCATCAGGAAGTAATTGTATTCCACCTCCTCACCCCCGAAGAAATCGAAATGCCCTACACCGGCACTGTGGAGTTTCTCCCCCTGGAACATCCTCAAGAAGCCTTGATGACCACACCCAAGCGTCTGCGCACCAGTTACCGGGAAAAAGTCAATCGCTTCATCGACACCTACCGCTCCCGCTGCATGGAATTTAAAATTGATTATAATTTGGTACGGACAGATCAACCCCTGGACCATGTCCTGCGGGAATATTTACAACAACGTTTAAAAATCAAAGTGAAGTTATGACAGGAAAAACTAACACATTTCTTCTATTATCTCTTTTGGGCTGTCTGCTTTTCGCCAGCCCGGTATCCGCGGAGAAAGCGGAAGAGATGGACTTGGTTCGTTTGAAAACAGGCATGGTCATCGAAGGCTGTATCGTCGAGCAAAACGAAAGCCATATCACCATGGAGACTTCGGGCGGGACCTTCATTGTCCCTTCGGCTAAAATGGAAAGCGTGGTCCGCTCCCGGCCGGGAGAGAGCGCACTGCTTTTGGGGCAGCAACTCCTCACCCAGCAGAATTTCGTGCGGGCCAATCGGTTTCTGACCATTGCGCAGCAATACTCGGCCTGGAAATCGCAGGCGGCCCTTGCCCTCAGTGAATTAGAGCAACTCACCAAAAGGAAAGAAGAACAAAACCGGGCCCGCGATCAGGAAAAAATTGAAACTATCATCCGTCACCGTGGCCTACAGGCCGGTATCGAAGCGCTACGGAACCAGGCCAAAAGCCAGGATGATTATTGGGGATCCTACCGCGGCCGCCTCCATCTGCTCATGGCGCAAAACCGGATCGACCACCTGGATCTCTCCAAAGCCGAACAGCACCTCGCTTTGGCCGAACAATACGGCGTCGATCAAGCCCAATGGGAAAAAGTGCGGCAAGATCTGCTCGCCATGAAAAAAAAGAGTATTCTCTTCGGCAAGCGCGAACTGGCGCAAATGCTCCAGCCACAACTCAAACCCAAACCGACGGCCCCCTTGGGGAGTTCCAACTTCTTGGATCGCATCACCACAGCCCGAAAGAACGGCGAAAGCATGCCACCGCTCACGTGGCTGCAATGTGTGGACCAACACGCCCGTCTCAACGATCTGGACCCCCTGCTGGTCTGGGCCATCATCGATACCGAATCCGCCTGGCAGCCCAAAGCGATCTCCAAGGTGGGCGCCCAAGGCCTGATGCAGTTGATGCCAGGCACCGCCAAGGATCTCAATGTGGATGATCCCTTCAACCCCGAGGAAAACATCCGCGGAGGCACCGAGT
This sequence comes from bacterium, assembly GCA_034002445.1. Lineage (GTDB taxonomy): Bacteria > Hinthialibacterota > Hinthialibacteria > Hinthialibacterales > Hinthialibacteraceae > JAVFAP01. Next base: position 4,043 of record JAVFAP010000139.1, read on the forward strand.
ACATGCGCTTCTTGTTGCAGATGTTCAATGACGATCTGGATACCGCCCTGGCCGCCTACAATGTCGGGCCTGGCACAGTCGAACGTGCCAATGGCATCCCCGCGGCTGGTCAGCGTTATATCAATAAAGTCCGCACCCGCCTTTCCGTTCTGCGAAAGCGGTTTGGAATTTCTTGAGTTTTTTTATGAATCCGCCAACCGAGGTAAACATGAATACGATCACATGGTCCGAATTTGAAGCGGTAGAACTGCGCGTTGGGACAATCATTCAGGTGGAAGATTTCCCCGAAGCCAAGATTCCCGCCTATAAACTCTGGGTCGATCTTGGCCAAGTGGGAATCCGCAAATCCAGCGCCCGCCTCACCAAATTGTACACCAAGGAAGAGTTGCTGGGGAAACAAGTTCTGTGTGTCTGTAACTTTCCCCCCAAGCAGGTCGGCCCCTTTGTCTCCGAAATTCTGGTGACCGGGTTCGTCTGTGACGATGAGGAAGTGGTCCTGGTCCACCCAGAACGCCCCGTCCCTAACGGATTGCGGCTGAAATAGCCGATCCCCGCGTCCCGATTTAAATGAAAGATAAGCCTTCTTTTTTATGAATAATCAACTGGTGTTTAAACTAGGAACCCGGGGCAGTCCCTTGGCGCTATGGCAAGCGGAACGGGTAAAATCCCTTCTGCTCCAAGCCCAGCCAGAACTGCACATCGAGATTGTCATTATCCACACAACCGGTGACAAAATTCTGGACAAGCCCCTGATTCAGGTGGGCGGCAAAGGCATTTTCACTAAGGAAATCGAAAACGCCATGCTGGCCGGGGAGATTGATTTCGCCGTCCATAGTTTCAAGGACTTGCCCACCGTTCTCCCCGAGGGGCTAGCCATCGTCGCCATCCCCGAGCGCAGCGAACCCATGGACGCCATCCTTTCTCGCGGGGGGACCACCCTGGCGACCCTGCCACCAAACCCCACCATCGCCACCGGCAGCCTGCGCCGCCGCGCCCAGGTACGGATCGCTCGCCCCGACTCGACCGTGGTGGATATCCGCGGCAACGTCAATACCCGACTACGCAAATTTTACGAATCCCCATGGGATGCGCTCATCATGGCCCATGCTGGACTTGTACGCATGGAATGGCAGGACCGCATCGGGGGCGTCTTGCCTCTGGAAGAAATGATCCCCGCCCCCGCCCAAGGGGCCTTGGCCATCGAAGCGCGCAAGGATGATACACGCACCCAAACCCTGCTCTCGTCCATCCACGATCCCCAGGCCGCCCAAGGCGTCTGGGCCGAACGGGCCTTTCTCGCCACTCTCGAAGGCGGATGCCAAGTCCCGATGGGCGCGTTTGCCCAGCTGTCAGAACAGACAATCACCTTGCATGGCTTTGTCTCCAATCTGGATGGGTCCATCTATTTCCGGGAGAGCCTCCAAGGCCCCCATACCGATCCCTCCACCTTGGGAATCCAACTCGCCCAGCACATTCTGGCCCGTGGCGGCCAGGCCATTATCGAGGATCTCAAATCCAATACCCAAACACGGTGAACCTTGCGGGAAAAGAGATCCCACCCCAGAACTCCATTAATTAAAACAAAAGGGCAGACCACCGTGTCTGCCCTTTTGTTTACCTCAAACCGTTGGATACGTGGATAATGTTCGCATGACGGGGATAGGCTCTGTTTCCTTCTGGATGAGAGCCAGTAAATCGTAGAGTTTCAAATCTGGATTATGCAGATGCTGCTTGATCAGTCCGGAGTAATGATTTTCATCCACCAGCGGCTGGGTTGTCGTGGGAACAAATCCCAGCAGCCGCTCCGTGATCTCCCGTATCGAAATGGTTTCCAGCGGGATGCTGGGGAAAAACAGCCGCTCCCGGCGCGCCTGGTGGATCAACCCCGCCCGCTCCAGATCCCGCAGGCAGTAGCGAATCTGCTTGAAGGACCACCCGGTAATCTTCGCCAGATCGGCGGGGTGAATCCCCGATTGCTCCTTCTTCATAAACAGGCAAATATCGATCAGAATTTGGAACGAGTGCACGGGGCGGTGTTCCGTCGCTTTCCGCTTGCGCTTCATGCGCGAGAGATGGACATCGAAATCCTGAATGGTGGTGGCGATCACCGGGCTGATCAAAAAACACAAATAGTTATAGTACAGCCACAAAACAAAGAGCACGATCACCGAGTAGGCGCCAAACACCGTGTAAAATCCCTGGCTCTTCACCGTCGCGTAGGTGACGTAAAGATCAAACACAATCTTCGCCGTTTCCCACAATATCGCACAGACCGCGCTGCCCACAAAGGCCGGGACAAAGTTGACTTTCAAATTGGGGAGATAGTAGTTGGCGAAGAAAAACGCAAAGACCGTGAAAATATACGAGATGGAGTAGGGCAGAATCCAGGTGAACCAGGCCCGTTCCTTCAGTTTGATGATAAAATCGCTGTTGAGAATCTGCGAGGTGTAGTAGTATGAAAGCCCCAGCAGTAGGGGCATCAGGGTGATAATCAGCCAAAAGGCGATAAACCGTGTAAACAGGGTGCGCCGGTATCGCACCGACCAAATCTCGTTGAACGCGTGCTCGATACTGTTGAACAAACTGACGCAGGCCAGGATCAGGGTAAACAGAATCACATAACGCAGCCCCGCTGTACGCTGAATAAACAGCATGAAATCCTGTTTGGCTTTCAGCAGTTCATCCCGCGCCCCCTCCGCCGCTCCAGGCACAAAATAATCGAAGAAAAAATCATAGACCCTGTTGCTGAAGGTTTGATCCACCGAAACCGCCCCATCGGCCCCATGCTCGGTGGTATGGAGTTCATGCGACGAAAACACCGTGATCATCGAAAGCGAGATGGCGATGATGGGCACCATGGAAAGAATGGTGGAGTACCCGCAAACCGAGGCATGTGCCAGGATCCCCTTATCGTTGAAGATCCGCCACGCGATAAAGAAACCATGCCACAGATTGTTGATCATTCTTGATAATTTAAATCTTTTCAAAGCAGGCGATCCTTTCCCCATATCCCAAGTTCATCCACCATTCGGGTATATTGTGAACGTTTTCTTTCGACATTCAACAGCGGGACTGGAAAATAGCGGGACAGCATAAAAGGAATATCAGGGGGAGCAGAAATTCCACGCAACCTATGGTACAGTCAATGCCCGGTAATCCTTGAATCCTGTTATTGGAGACTTTTATGTTTCAATGCCCGGACTGCCTCATCGAATTACGCCGCGCCAAGAGTGCCCTCGGCAACGCCTGGGGCTGCCCTCAGTGCAGGGGGCGCGTGCTGGGGATGGCTTTCTTGCGCCGCACCCTGGACAAAACCGCTGTCAACACCCTCTGGCAGGCCGCGCGCGAGGCCGACGCCACGCAGGGCAAAGCCTGCCCTGGCTGCGGCCGCCCCATGCGCGAAGTCACTATAACGGCGGCGGAAACGCCCCTGCAACTCGATGTCTGCTGCTCGTGCCAGTTCGTTTGGTTCGATAACCTGGAGTTCGAACAAATCCCGGCCGCGCCCGAGGAAGCACCCCCGCCGGAACGGGAGATTCTGCCCCCCAGGGCCCGCGAGGCACTGGCCATGATGCAGGTGCAATCCATCCAGGAAAAATTACACCGCGAAGACGTGGAACCCAATTCCGGCTGGTGGACATGGCCCGCGCTGTTCGGCCTGCCCGTGGAAATGGATGGGGCCGCCCTGCGTCATCTCCCCTGGGTGACCTGGCTGCTGGGAACCGCGATCCTCGCCGTGGGGATCTGGAGTTTCCCCAACCTGGAGACTCTCGTCCCGGCGTATGGTTTGATCCCGGCCGAAGTCCTGCGGGGGGATGGCGTGACGTTGTTCACCGCGTTCTTCCTGCATGGCGGTTGGCTTCATCTGCTTAGCAATCTCTATTTTCTGCTGATCTTCGGGGACAATGTCGAGGATACCCTAGGCCCATTCCGCTACTTGCTTTTACTGATCTGCGCCACCCTGCTGGGCCATGCCGCCCATATCGCCCTCGATCCCGCGTCCACCGTCCCCTGCATCGGCGCCAGCGGGGGCATCTCGGGCATCATCCTCTACTACGCCCTGCAATTCCCTCACGCCCGCCTGGGGTTCTTGATGCGCTATCATTACCGCTGCCAATGGATTGGCCTTCCCGCCCTGGCGGCGGCCGGCTTGTGGATTCTGCTGCAACTCTGGGGCGCCCTCGGCCAATGGGGTGGCTTCAGCCATGTCTCCGCCCTGGCGCACCTGGGCGGCGCTGCCGCGGGCCTGGGCATGTGGCTTCTGACCCGATCCCCTAGCCCTGCTGCCCCCCGATCTCATCCAGATCGGAGCGAATAACCATGCATTACAAAACCGCCTTTCTCACCCTGCTTTGTCTCGCGGTGTGCACCCTGGCCAGCAGCGCTCCTCGGCAATTGGAAGCCCTGGGACGTGGCCTTGTCGCCATCC